>CALMKR010000174.1 GCA_937867625.1 uncultured bacterium
TGGACCCCCACACGAACGTGGTGGAGAAGTTCTTAGCAGTCAGTTTGCTGGTAGTAGGGCTATGGCTAGAAGTTGTAACCTTATGCTCGGTCTTCAAGGAAATCGTGATCCCTCACTTTCTATCGAGGAAAGAAACCTTAGAACTCTTATCTTATTAGAAGACAGAGAATTCGGAGAAACTGGTAGGTTTGGACTGTATTGGGATAAAAACAGTGGCTTATTTGTAGAAATAAATAAATAATTGTCTAATAACTATAAGAAAGACGATAGAAGGTATTTCTTGAAAGACACTAATGGATAAAAAATATTTAGAAAGTTTGCTAAGCTATGACCCTAATACAGGTTTATTTACATGGAAAATAAATAAAGGAAGAGTTTCAGCAGGGTCTGTATGTAATAATACACAAGATCAAGGTTATAAAAAAGTGAATATAGATGGAAAATCCTACTATTTACACAGGTTAGTTTTTCTTTTAGAGGATGGGGTCTTCCCTAATGTGGTTGATCATATCAATGGGGATGTGTCAGACAACAAAAGAATTAATTTACGAAAAACTTCTAGAGCAGGTAATAGACGCAACTCTAAAGTGTCCAGTAACAACATCTCTGGTGTTAAAAATGTGCATTATAACAAAAAGACCTCTTCTTATTCTGTAACTATGCATGTAAATGGTGTTAGAAAAAGTTTTGGCAGTTTTAGTACCCTTGAAAAAGCGAAACAGGTAGCAGATAAAGCTAGAGAAGATAATCATAAAGAATTTGCTTACAATGTACATTCCCATAATTGAACAACACTTCATCGAGAATAGGCGTAAGCTTATTAAGAAGATGGGGTTTAGGGCAGGAACCCCAGAAGATGCTGAAGATGTTGTACAAGAAGCTTATGCCCGAGCTATTAAATATCAGAAGAGTTTTGATGGAACTAATCTGGATAGATGGTTTCATACAATCCTTAACAATGTCCTTAGAGAGTTTAAGAACACTCAGAAAGGATATGCTACAGTTGAATACGAAGAGGAAGAAGATCAAGCAGTAGAATACATCTACCCCACTAGGGTGATGGCAGAAATCTACGAGATGATTGATAAGCGTCCAGTAGTTCAGAAAGAAATACTTACGCTGTTCTTTACGCAAGAATATTCTGCTAAGGATATTAGTGCTTTGCTTCCATATTCATATGCTCAAATCCATCAAGTGATACAGAGATTCAGGAATGAATTGAAGGAGATATATCGTGAGTAATGTATGGTTTTGTAGTGACTTACATTTCGGACATAAAGGTATTGGCAAGTTTAGAGGACTTTTAGGAATCTCTACAGAAGAGGATAACACGCTTCTAATTAAGAATGATTGGAAAGACCTAGTACATAAGAGAGATTTTGTGTATGTTCTAGGAGATGCAGCTTTTACAATGGATGCTGTTGAAGAGTTTGCTGATCTTCCGGGAACTAAATATCTTGTACGTGGTAATCATGATCAATTAAACACTCAAGCATACTTAAAATACTTTAAAGAAGTGTATGGAATTCTCAAATATAAAGAGTTCTGGTTGAGCCATGCTCCTATACACCCTGAAGAGCTTAGAGGGAAAACTAATCTTCATGGACACGTACATTTTTCATCTATTAGGTATCCTTTTGAAGTAGGCCAACCTATTGATAGAAGGTATTTGAATTGCTGTCCTGAGAATCTAATGCCAACTTACGACAGATGTTTAGTATCTCTAGATCAAATTAGAACCTCTTTAAGTTACAAAGACGATTCATGAAAATAGTATTAGGAGATATTGAAGCTGATGGTTTTCTAGATACAGTGTCAGTTGTCTGGTGTGGAGTGTTTAAGGATTTCAACACAAAAGAAGTATTTAAATTCTATCCACACCAGATCAAAGAGATGTTACAGTTTCTTGATACTGTAGATGTGCTTATTATGCACAATGAACTAGGCTACGATCTCCCTGTACTGAAGAAGCTATTCAATTACGAGTATAAAGGGAAGAAAGTAGATACGTTGATAATGTCTAGACTTCTAGACCCTAAACGTATTGTTCCTTTTAATTGTCCTAATAAGAAATGTGGCCCACATAGCATTGAAGCCTGGGGCTACAGAGTAGGGAGAGGTAAGCCAGAGCATAATGAATGGAACAGATTCTCAGAGGAGATGTTACATCGTTGTGCTGAAGATACAGAGATTCTAGAGCTTGTCTATATAGCTTTGCTCAAAGAAGCTAAAGGTGGTAATTGGAAAAACGCTTTCTTGCTTTCATTTAAATTATTCGAGAACTTACAAAAGCAAGAACAATACGGATGGTTGGTAGATAAAAAGCAAATAGCTTTCTGTATACGTCAATTAACTAAATGGATTGAACGGATAGATAGAGTTATTGTTCCTAAACTCCCAATGATATTGGAGGTAGATGAATCTAAAAAAGGTGAAGAATTCTATGTCAAAAAACCCTTCCTCAAGAGTGGGGCTTACTCAGAGAGTAGTTTACGGTGGTGTATTGCTGGCAATATCAACCCTGACGATAGGCCCATCGTTGGTTGTTTTACTCGTATCCATTTTCGGACAACGGATTTAAACAGCAATGATGAAACAAAAGATTATTTATTAGCTTCTGGATGGGAACCTTTAGAATGGAATACGAATGACGAGGGAGAGAGAACTAGCCCTAAGTTATCAAAAGAAGATCCTTTCGAGGGCGTTGAGGGTAAAATTGGAAAGCTTGTTGCTAGGCGTGTACAGTGTAGACATAGAAGAAGTTCGATTGAAGGGCTTGAAAAGCTTATACGACCAGATGGAAGAGTTGCATCAATCGTTAACACACTTGCAGTTACAGGACGAGCGACCCACAGAGGTATCGTTAATGTTCCAAGAGCCGGTAGTTTCTATGGGATTCAGATACGATCCATTTTTACCTCAGCAAAAGGGAAGGTATTAGTAGGAACAGATAGCGATGGTTGTCAGCTTCGTATGCTTGCTGCCCGAATGGGAGGACAAGCTTATATAGATGCTATGGTGTCTGGAGACAAGAAGAAGGGCACAGACAATCATTCTATGACAATGAAGATTGGAGAATTAGATAGTAGAGATACAGCCAAGTCTGTAATGTATTGCTTATTGTTCGGAGGTCGCGATCCTAAACTGGCTAAGACAGCCAAGAAGCCAGCAGGTAGTGGTGCTGAACTAAGAAATAGGCTTTACAAAGGCTTAGACGGTCTTGAAGAACTAATGGAAAGACTTACAGAAGAATGGAAGGCTACAGCTAAGAAAAGATTTAATCCTAAATACAATCGTATGGAATATTACGATGGAACAATAACTGGTTTAGATGGTCGCCCTATTAAGGTGCCTTCTGAACATATGTTGTTAGTATATTTATTGCAATCGGATGAGGCCATAATGATGGCAGCAGCCTATAATAGATTTCATAAGCGTATGGATGTTCTAGGATATACATATGGAAAAGAGTATGGAACTGTTTGTTGGATGCACGATGAATTCAATGTGGAATGTGATGAAGATATTGCACCTATCGTAAAGAAGGAGAGTGAAGATTCGATTGCTTGGGCTGGAAAGTTTTATAACATTAAATGTCCACACTTAGGACAAGGTGCTATAGGTAAGAATTGGTATAACATTCATTAAAGATATATGAAAAATAAATTAAGCGTAATTGGTAAAGATGTAGTTGATGTTGGTCCTACGATTGTTAAGAAACAGACAGTAACAATTGAGTTTCAAGACGGTAAGATTTCTGTTCATGAAGATATTAAAGGATATTCTGTTAACGGGCCTTATTTTATCGTTCAAGAACATGACGATACACAATACATCTTTCCGATGGCTAATGTAAACTTTATTAAAATCACTGTTAACACTGTAGAGGAATAATCATGGGTTTAAACGCTAATAAAGCTGGTGCAGAAAAGCAATTCGTTAAGCAAGATAATCTTGAGCCAGCAACCTATCCTGCTAGGCTTGTTCAATTGATTGATTTGGGCCTGCAAGCTCAACGAGAATTTAAAGGACAAACTAAGCCTCCTGTTCAGGAGATCATGCTTACGTATGAATTGGTTGATACGTTCATGAAAGATGAAGCTGGTAAGGATATTGAAGATAAGCCTCGTTGGGTGAATGAGACGCTTCCTTTCTATGGCTTGTTCGCAGACAAGGCTAGGAGTACACAGCGTTACAATGCTTTCGATCCTAATGGTGTGTACGATGGAGATTTCTCGAAAGCTATTGGTCAGCCAATTAATGTAACTGTCGTCAACAATAAGGTTGGTGACAAGGTTTACGATAATATTGGAGCTGTCAATCCAATGCGTGCTAAGGAAGCTGAGAAGTGTCCTAAGCTTGTTAATGCTCCTGTAGTGTTTGACTTAGACGCTCCTGACGTAGCAGTGTTCAATAAACTTCCTAAGTTTGTCAAGGAGAAGATTGTTGGTAATCTTAATTATCAAGGTAGTGCTCTTCAGAAGTTGCTAGGTGAGAAACCTACTCCTTCTCCAGCAACAGAAACTGCTAAGGAAGAAGCTCCTAAAGCAGAAGCTGTAGAAGCTGACGACAATCCTTATTAATATGCGATTTGCTGATATTAGAACAGAATGGAGAGTAGATGATATTGAACGTTCTCTGCGTAACAAAGCAGAAAATTATGAATTATCTTCGGTCAGTAGCGATGTGGATTGTTTGGAACGTACCGTGCGGGACCTTCGCGCCGAAGTTGCTGGGCTTTGCGCTGAATTCCAAAGGTGTCAGGATAAAATAACGGATATGGAGAACATTATTGAAACCTTTAATAGACAGTGATGTTCTGTTCTATGAAGTGGGTTTTGCTGCTGAAGCAGGCTGGCAATCAGATGGTACACCGCCTTTTGATTATGCTAGGGAAATGATTGACGAGCGTATAGCAAATATATGTGCAATGGTGGGGGCTTCTCAGCCTCCTACATTGTTCATCTCTGGAGTAGGGAATTTCAGATATGACATTGCTAAACGTAAGCCATATAAAGATCGTCCTAGCAATAAACCTTTTCATTATTACAACTTAAAAGCATATGTCAAAGCACAATACGACACAAGAATCTCAGAAGGGATGGAAGCAGATGACCTTATGGCCATTGAACAAACCCGGTTGGGTGGAACAGCTATCATTTGCACAAGAGACAAAGACCTCAGACAAGTCCCCGGATGGATATATTCATGGGAACTCGGGGCTCAGCCTTCCTTCGGACCAGTGTTGGTTGACCCCTTGGGAAGCTTGCGCTTGTCAGAGGATGGGAAAAAACTGTCAGGCACCGGAACTCTTTTCTTCTATGCACAATGTCTCACCGGCGATCCAGTAGACAGTGTTCCCGGTCTTCCTAAATGTGGGGCTGTTAAAGCTTTTAATATACTGGAAGGCTGTGATGATATTAACGATGGATTTAAACGTGTCCTAGAGGCTTATAGAGGGGTGTATGGGCCTCTTGCAGAGAATGAGTTATTAGAACAAGGGAGGCTTCTTTGGATGACAAGAGAATTGAATGAAGATGGGAGTGTAAAACTATGGGAGTTCCCCATTGATACAGAAGACAAGAAATAATGGGGAATGGTCAGAAGCTCGTTACCACGCTTTCGTCAAGGGCGGCCTCCGAAGCGCTAGTCAGAGATGGCCTCCTAAATATAAAGTTCTTAGCGAGGCTTGCGTTGGACAGAGAATCAACCCCGCATCTGGAAGACTTGCTAAGTTCTATAGATGCTCAGCTTGTAGTGATACGTTCCCAGCTAAGCTTGTTGAGGTAAATCATATTAAGCCAGTGATTCCTGTTACTGGATTTGATAGTTGGGATGGTGTAGTGGATAGATTGTTCTGTGAAAAGGAGGGGCTAGAGGTAGTTTGCAAGCCTTGTCATAAGAATATTAGCAAGCAAGAAAATATACAACGAAGGAATAAATGAACGATATTAAAAAGACATTCAAAGGATTCGAGCTGTTTCATGACATTACAGACCGCTTGCTACGGAATCGTAATAGGGCTGTGGTGTTGGCTAATATTGCCGAAGACCATTCCAAAAATAAGCTTATCACCCCTAAAGCTGCTGGCCTTATTCTAGGATATTTCAAGGAGATTCCTAATGAAGAGAAAGCAGAAGTACAAAATTCTTTCAAAGAACAAATGAACCTGCGAGGATTTAAAATTGCTACTCAGTGAGAATTCAACTGAACGTAAAGCTATTCCTATTGCTACAGGTGTCTTAGATTACTTCCCTCTTGCTCTGGCAGAGGTGGCTAAGACATCTAAAGCAGGTAATGACCAGCATAATCCTGGTCAGCCTTTACATTGGGATAAGACTAAAAGCATGGATCATGCTGATTGTATTGTTCGTCATCTAATAGATAGAGGGACAGTAGATTCAGACGGTATTAGACACTCAGCTAAAGTTGCTTGGAGAGCATTAGCATTGCTAGAAATAGAAATGGAACAAAATGAATCTGTTTGAAGGCCATCTAGACCCTAAATCTCTTAGCGCTAAGATTAGGGAATGTAAGGACGGAGTTGTTAGAAACCCTTATCAAGGAAAGGATAAGAAAGTTGTATTTATCTGTAGCATGGGGATTCTCCGTAGCGCTACAGGAGCTAGGATTTATGCTCATAAATACAACACTCGTACTGCCGGGAGTTATCCAGATGCTTTAGTGCCCCTCACTCCAATGCTAATTGCTTGGGCAGATGAACTGGTGTTTGTTAACCGGGACAACTATGAATTTATTAGAGGTATTTATGATGATAATCCAGAAATCATAAAGAAATCTACTGTTCTTAATATTCCTGATTGTTATCAGCATATGCATCCTGAACTGATTAAGTCTTTCAAAGAGCAATATGAGGACGTATGAAAACAATTATTGCAGGAAGTAGATATGGTTTTGTTGCTAAGAATACATTTGAAGGTGTTGAATCTTCTGGTTTTGAAGTGACAGAAGTTGTATCTGGGGGTGCAATAGGCGTAGACAGAGATGGTGAATATTACGCTAAAGTAAATCAATTACCTTGTACACGTTTCATACCTAAATGGGATGAGTTAGGTAAAAGAGCAGGTTTCGTACGAAATCAAGAGATGGCGAACTATGCAGATGCTCTAGTAGCTATTTGGGATGGTAAATCAAAAGGGACAGAGCATATGATTTCTTGTATGAAGAAGTTAAACAAACCAACATACGTTTATATACGATGAAGATTTCTGAAATCACAGTAGATTACATTAATCATATGGGGAATGACCTTAGCGTAGTGAATGCTGCTAGGGTATCTTTCCATAAAGAAAGTACAATGGAATGGGGTGAACGTCCTGTTACAGAAAAAGACAGAGAAGATAACGCTTTTCCTGAATATCCTATAGAACGTATTGAATGCTGGAAGTTAAGGGCTTCAGACGAGAAGCTTATCAATTATCTAGCTAAGCATAAACACTTCTCCCCTTTCAATCATACGTTCCTAACCTTCAAAATTAAGGCTCCCATCTTCGTAGCTAGGCAGCTTCAAAAACACCGCTTCATGCCTTGGAACGAAGTGAGTAGGAGATACGTAGATGAAGAGCCTGAGTTTTATATTCCTAAAGAATGGAGAGGTCGCCCTGTCAATTCTAAACAAGGTAGCGATGGAATACTTGAAGATAAGTTTATTAGCTTGGCTTTTCGTAATCATCTTGACTATGCTTTAGTAGAATATAATTCTATGCTTCAAGATGGGGTAGCACCTGAGCAAGCTCGTATGGCTCTCCCTCAAGCAATGATGACCGAGTGGTGGTGGAGTGGGACATTAGGAGCGTATGCAGATATGCTTCGATTACGTCTCGATCCGCATACACAATATGAATCTCGTATTGTTGCAAATTTAATTCATAAAGAAATACAAAAGCTATTTCCTATTTCAATAAAGGCATTATTAAATGACTAAAATCCTCGTTATTCCAGATGTGCAGGCGAAGCATGGAAACGATTTCAACTTCCTTACTAACATAGGAAAATACGTAGTTGAAAAACGCCCAGATATTATCGTATGTCTTGGTGATTTCACTGATATGGAAAGCTTAAGTTCTTATGACGTAGGTAAGAAAGCTTTTGAAGGACGTAGATATACGAAAGACATTGATGCAGCTGTTAGTGCTCAAGTAGCCTTGTTCACTCCTATTTACGAATATGCAGAACAGCAATATCGTAATAAGAAAAAGCTGTACCAGCCAGAATGTATTATGCTACTTGGGAACCACGAACAGCGTATTAATAAAGCAATCAATAATGATGCTAAGCTCGAAGGTCTCATCTCTATTAACGATCTTAAGTATCAAGACTTCTGGGATAGTGTCGTTCCTTTCTTGGAGACAGTCACTATCGACGGTGTGGCATTTAGTCATTATTTCGTTACTGGCTTGGCTGGTCGTCCTAGTAGCACTGCAAATGCTCAGCTGAACAAGCAACATATGTCTTGCATCTCTGGCCATCAACAAGGCTTGCAGATTGCAACAGCTAATACAGCAGATGGTAGGCGGCTCACTTCTATTATTGCTGGTAGTTGCTATGAGCATAATGAGGATTATCTAGGCCCACAAGGGAATAATCACTGGCGTGGCATCTTAATGCTTCACGAAGTGAACAATGGTAATTTCGATCTTATGCCTGTTTCTCTTAATTATCTGAATAAGAAATACAATTGATGAACGCTAACGAGTATCAATCATTCTGCCTCTCTATCCGTATGGAGAGTGCAGATGAACAATACGCTAAAGAGAATCTAGTGGGAGAAGTAGGGGAGCTTTTCTCTCTCATGGCTAAAGCTAGACGAGATGGAAGAAAGCCTGATTTTGATATGAATGTCAAGAAAGAGCTTGGAGATATTATGTGGAGCGTAGCTGTTATCGCTTTTGATAATGGTTGGACTCTTCAGGATATTATTGATGGGAATTATAATAAACTCTCTAGTCGTGTTGCTAGAGGGGTATTACAAGGTAGTGGGGATAATCGGTGATAAGCCTAGAATATCTAGCTGGCTTCTTCGATGGTGAAGGGACACTTTATATAGGTGTACAGAAAGCTAAACATCCTGATAATAAGAAGCTATATAAACATTGTACAGTGATGCTTTCTCAATCGGGAGATAAAGGTTTAAGACTTCTATCAGAAATCTCCGAACAATATGGAGGAAGTATTTATAAGCATTTAGATGCGGGTCAACATAAGGCCACTAAAGCTGCTTATAAACTTTATTGGAATAAAGACGAAGCTGTAAAATTAGTAACTTCTTTGGAACCGTTTCTTAAAATAAAACGAGAAGAAGCAATCGAAGTAATAAAATATTTAACGAGAAACGATGACAAATAAATCAGAATTCAAAACCACATTTGGCGAAGATATATTTAGATACAAATACGCGCAAGGACCCGGGGATACCTGGTCCAAATTGTGCGAGAGGTTAGTGGATGATGTGTGTGGAACTATGGGTGGTAAAATGACTGCCATCATGTCTAAAGACGATAGACAACAGTTAGTACAGTACATGAAGGATTTCAAGTTTATTCCAGGAGGTCGATACCTATATTATGCTGGTAGACCAATGCATTCTTGGAATAATTGCTACTTACTTAGAGCAGAGGAAGATACTAGAGAAGAATGGAGCGCTGTAACATGGCGTGCAATGTCTTGCTTAATGACTGGTGGAGGAATTGGGATTGACTATTCACGTCTACGACCAGCAGGAAAAGCTCTTAGCAGAACAGGCGGTACATCGTCAGGGCCGCTCCCACTTGCCTTTGCTATTAACGAGATTGGGAGAAACGTTATGCAAGGAGGTAGTAGACGATCTGCTATATACGCATCTCTTAATTGGCAACACGAAAATATTATTAGTTTCCTCAATTCCAAGAACTGGAGCAATTTAATTAAGGAGCAGAAGCTTCTAGATTTTAATTTCCCTGCTCCTCTGGATATGACTAATATCAGCGTTAATTACGATGATGCTAGTTTGGTAGGAGGGCTAGAGAACAATGAAATCTTCTTGAAGAATGTTCGTCAAGCAATGGAAACTGGAGAGCCTGGCTTCTCCTTTAACTTTGGAGCTAAACAAAATGAAACACTACGTAATGCTTGTACTGAAGTTACCTCAGAAGATGATTCAGATGTTTGTAATCTTGGGTCTGCTAATCTTGGTAACATTAGAAGCCTTGATGAGTTTCGCTCAGTGGTGCATCTTGGTAGCAAGTTCCTTGTTTGTGGTACTCTTCGAGCTGATCTCCCCTACGAAAAAGTCTACAAGGTTCGAGAAAAGAATCGACGATTGGGTCTCGGACTTATGGGAATACATGAATGGCTCTTACAGAGACAGCTCCCTTACGAAGTTAATGAAGAGCTTACTAAGTGGCTAGAGATTTATGAAAATGAATCAGAAAAAGCTGCCAATGAGCACTGTGATCGCTTCTATATTAGCCGCCCGGTTGCATATAGAGCAATTGCTCCAACAGGCAGTATAGGGATTCTTGCAGGTTATGTAGTAGCCTGCTCTGTGCAGTAATGCACTTAAAATAAATTGGGTGAATTCAGGGGAAACCTAAAGATATTGTCGAATTCGATTCGTTATGCCGATATATAGGGATGTAACCAATATAAAGGATATTATGAACAATTCGTTTGGAGACTATACGTTGTTTGATGACGAAACAAGAATCAGCAGCGATAATAGAAAACTCCTACATGTAATTTGCAAATGTGGAAGTATAGATTTTAAACAAGAACGCTATCTTAAAATTGGTAGAACAACTTCTTGTAAATCTTGTTCTGCAAAGAAGACTGCTAAGAAATTTCCACCACCTATTTTACGAACAGGTTTTGGTGATCTATCTGGAACGCACTATATCGCTATTAGAAGCGGTGCGTTACGAAGAGGTATAAGATTTGATCTTTCTCCTGAATATCTCTGGAGAATGTTTGAGAAGCAAAAAGGAAAATGCGCTCTCACGAATCTAGATTTAACTCTAAATAGATCGCTTAAGAAACAAAACGTAAATTGGGATGTGATTACTGCATCTGTTGATAGAATCAATTCAGATATTGGGTATGTAGATGGAAATGTTTGGTGGGTGCATAAAGAAGTTAATCGTTTAAAAAATGATTATTCTTTAGAAGAGCTTCTATACTGGTGCAAACTACTTGTAAATAGACATGGCAATCCTGAGCCAAGCACGTTGAATATCAATAAGTAAACGTGAAGGTGCAACGACTAACAGGTGAGAAGATAAATCAATAATCCTGACACGAGCGCCCAACCCCTAGAGATAGGGTGAAGATATAGTCTGAGCTGCATAGAAATATGCAGAAGCATAGGATAAAGAGCCTATGCGATAACACGCTGACAACTACAGGGATAGAGCCCCTATTCGCTGTAGCATACAAAAGAAGGTTTTTAACTGAAGGAACTAAGTGGAAATACAAATTCGTAGTTGATGGAACAGCGCAAAGTCTTATCCAACAATATGATGTCAATCCAGATAATATTGAAAGTGCAATAGATTTAAGCAGTAAATATGAACAACGAATTAAGTTCCAAGCCGACATTCAGGATTTCGTTGATATGTCAATCAGCTCTACCATTAATCTCGAATCATGGGGAAGTGAATCTAATAACTCCGGAAAGGTGGGAGAATTTGCTAGTGTCCTTGCAAAATACGCTCCAAGACTACGAGGATTTACAGCTTATCCAGATGGTAGTAGAGGAGGCCAGCCTCTAACTTCTGTACCTTATTCAGAAGCGATAAAGCATAAAGATACTGTCTACGATGAGATTGTAGATATTTGTGATCTGACAGGTGGTGGCACCTGCGGTAGCTAAGTACAGATAAAAATAAACCCCTTAGATAGTTTAGCCTATTAAAGCTATTCCGTCTAAGGGGTTTTTTAATGTCTATCTGTTTCTGCGTTGGCCATAAGAAGAGAACCCTCTTACGTAGAAAACAGTAGTGGCACCTGAAGGTGTTCCACCAACTAGAGCTGGAATTCCAAATAATTCTCCAGAAGGAATTCCGTTAGGAAAGATTACAACAGTTCCTCTCAATACAGATGCTGTACCAAATCCTTCTTGCGAAGCAATTCCTGTAGGTGTTACGATTATGGTTCCAGCATTTATTAGATGCGAACCAAACGCTTCATCGCTAGGAATACCATTTACAAGAACAGTTTGTGTTCCTCCTGCTTGACTGATGATGTGGCTACCAAACACTTCTCCTGAAGATATTCCAGAAGGAGAGATGGTTACACCACCAACAGTTATAACATTAGTACCAAAAGCTTCTGCTGTAGCAATTCCAGAAGGAGCCAGAGCTACTATCGATGATAGCGTATGACTTCCAAATGCTTCTGCACTAGCAATAGCTGTAGGAGATAGGTTTACTAATCCCATTGAGATTAGATGACTACCAAAAGCTTCTGAACTAGCTATTCCTGATGGAGTTAAGGTTTGAGAGCCACCTCCACCACCAGCATTTGGCACCCATATCGTGCGCCGGATTGGCGCAAAGAGTTGCCAGGGATCTGCCTGCCATGATGCATGTTCTGCATCCGATAAAACGCGATTCCAGCTAACTGCTAACGCTTGCGCCCCGTTGACTTGCCGAAGGTTGTCAGAGACGCGCCCGTGTAGAATCGTGTCGCCAAGCGATGTAGTACCTAGCGCGCCGTTAGTTGCATTGCCAGCCACCTCTTTGCGGCGGTTTAGCCATAGTTTTGCATCCAGCGCGGTGCTTGACCCAAACGGGGGAGAAGAACTAGATGCTATGTTCCATGTGCCGGCGACAACTACGTTCGTCGATTGAAACAGACCAGTAGCGTTCCATGTTTGCTGAATGGTCAAAGCCCCCGAACGCACCATGAACAGGTTGGCAATCGCATCGCGGTTTATCAGGTACTGCAACGCGCCAGTATCTGAATCTACCTTGAATATCGAGCCGAACGAAAGTTCGCCCGTTCTGTTGGCTGGTGATGCTTTGGTGAAGTCGATACGGTTTGCTGCACCACTAGCGGTTGTGAACGCCTTACCTTTTGGGCCGTACCCAACACCCGCCGTTCCTACATAAGTTCCAAGCTTCCCATTAACTAAATCAATCGGTTGCCCACCGATAGCTACAAATGCAAGGTCACGACTTAGCGGATTGCCCCAGTCAATTATAACCGGGCTTTGTGGCTGGCTAGTCCACGGAGTGCGAAGTGTAAGCTTCGCCATATTAAGTACTCGTGTAGGTTATCCCGTTAAAGCTGAACAATCCACTATTAGAAGCACCTAATGCACCAGTGTGATTGTGAGCCACATAAAGCCCCCAAAACTTGGGCATGATGCCGCCAAACAGTGCTGCAACACTAAACGGTTGGATGTAGTATTTTAATGCTGCGGTAGCTACTGTAACCGTAGGACCAGGAACTGGACGCAAACTATTCAACACTGAAACATGACTTAAGGTTTCTGAACTATCTGCACCATCTAGCGTGTCTATAGGGGTAGTTGCAAGTGATGTATCAGCGCCCCAAACCCACAGCCCTATGTACTGGCCCACAGTGGGCGCCGTTGACGCATGGCCGGTGATGCCCTCAACATTGACAATGCAATCAACATACTGCGTAGAAGTATTATCAATTTCTGTTGACTCACGCCCGGCCACAAACGTGCTAGACGTGGCAAGGCTAGACAAGTCGAACGTGATCGCTGTGTTTGCGCTATAGGTTGTCGTGAGTACTGTTGCCATTAACTAATCCTTGCTGCCATTACATCGGCATCTGTGATCTGACCTTCAAAAACTAAAGTAGCAGAAAGTGTACGTGTACTACCATCTCCACTAGCGGTATCTGCCAAAATCTTTTCAATATATTTAGCCTTGCGTGCTAGCGTACTACGCACAGCCGACCAACCAGCATCTTGAGAAGCGCCACCCGCTCCTGAACGTACATTCTGCAAAGCATCCTGCAAACCATTACGCAGATTCACATCCGAGGCATCCAAGGTACCAGTAAAAGGAACAATGTTCTGAATATTGAATTGCTTACCTTGACATTGGAGAGAACGGTTAGCCCATGCCTGTGTACCATCAGGAACATCAGAAGGGGTTAGGTTAGCCCAGATAATGGCAGCACGAAGCGTATTGACATTTACATTAGTAGACCACACCCAGAAATTAGGAGCAGCTTCTAGATTTAATTGTGCAGCTAAATCGTAGTATCCATCTCCAGAAAGAGGATAGGCTGCCCATGTAGGCTTTGCATTGATTGCAGCTTTAAGAGCTGCGTATTGTGGGTTTGTTAAAGCCATTATTTACCTTCCAATTCGTGTAGTTTAATTTGTTCTTGAAGCAATGCTTCTCTTTGATCTTGCAATTTCTTAATCTTCTCTTCAAAAGTCAATTCCTTTTCAGGAGTTTTAGAGAAAAGTTTCTTTAGGTATTCAAACATATTAGAGCTTAAAGATTTTGTTAGCACCACTATCCCAAGTGATGGAAATATCACCACCATTAGGGGTTACTGGAAGATTAGTAGCTGTGTCAATATAGGCAATTAGTGGGCTAGTGCCTGCTACGCCAGTATCTTTATAAATCACAATTGCTTCTACAGAAGCTCCCGACACTGCTGTATACGTTACGTCAGCAGCATCTGCTACACCATCTGTAACAGTCTTAGTTCCTAAGGTGGCAGCAGTTCCTACAGTACCAGATAGAGACGATAAGAATTGATGAGATTGGGAGAAAGTGTATGTTCCTGTATCTACTAGAACAGCTTTAATTGTATCTCCACTCCAAGAGATACCTCCAGACAAGAAGGACTCTCTCGCCTTATTATATAGCGTATTTGCCATTGATTATTTCATCCTATTAATTGAGAACACTCCCGAAGAAGCACCTACTTGAAGAACAGCAACATGTGTCACTGCGTCAGGAACAGAGAACATCTCTACACCTGCTGGAAATAGAACAGAGCTAGTTGTTGCTACAACGCTGCCTGTACCAAATTCTATATACACATTTCCTGTACACGCTACACGAATAAACTTAGCTGATACAGGGAGGGTGAGAGCTTGGCTGGAAGCCGACATTGCTACATTGACAGCCTCTGTCGGATATAACGATTGTACGGCTACGCCATTATGATCTCTTTGTAGAGCTTCATTCATTTCTTCTTCCTCTTGTCATTATATTCCACAATATCTTTACACCAAGATGCCAACTCTTCATCTGATAATCTTTGTTTCATAATGTTAGCTTGTCTACAAACTAGTCTTACATTATCTTCAGAATAATCAAACATAGGGTCAATACGATCTATGCTTATATTTGTACCAATTATGCCTTCTCCGCAAATAAAAGTTAAATCACGTCCAGATATTGCGCATTTACCTTTTTGAGCTTCGTATAAATTACATAGAAAATCTATATCTAAATCTCTTCTTTGACTAAGTTTGGTTCTTAAAGTCATTAGAAAATTTTTATGATTCGCTCCCCTATATTTTATATAAGAAGGTTTGTTTAAAGGATTTCTATATCTAAAAAGATTAGCACATCTTACAGTGCAGCACAACTTATCTTGTCTATTAGTTTCAAACTCCAATTGACAAAACCTACAAAGCTTTATCATTTGCGCTTGCGCCGAGGGTCGTATTGATTCATTGCTCGGTTCTTACTAGCAGATATTACTTGCGTATTGCTTTTCTTATTGTTTCTTGGATTACTGTCACGATGGTCCACATCCTTCCCATCACCTTTACGCACCTTGCCTGCTTTCATAGCTTCGCTACGAGCAGCATTCCTAGAAGCCCTGTCTTTCTTACTAGAAGCCTTAGAATTATATTCTCGTTGGCGAATAGAGTCAGCAGTAGCATTGGCTTTAAATTGCCCCTTACGAGCCATTATTTATTTCCTTTCAGTTTAGCTAATGTGTCTGTAAGTATTTTCTTTATCTTAGGGTCTTTAGCATTAGCTATTTCGTTCAGAAGTTCTCTAATACTCTCAGGACTTCTAATCTCTGCATGTTGAGCCTTCATTTCAGCAGGCGTAAACTGAGCAGCTTTAATCATATCAGCTTCAGTGTTTAAAGGCTTAACAGGAGCCTCAGGAGCCTTTTGTTTAGGCTTGTCAATACCTAACCAGCTTGGAGGGTTTCTAATCGCTTCCTGAGCCATTTCCCAAGGCATAAGCTTGCCAAGATTCTTAACAAGCCCTTCCCCAATTCCTTTAAACCCTTCTACCATCTGCGTAACAGAAGAGCTTGATCTACTGTCTGTAGCTCCAGCAGCTTTAGCTGTTTGATATACAGGAATGGCAGCAGCTATAGGAAGAGCCATAAGAGGGTTTTCTCCTACAGCTTCTCTGGCAAAAGCCCTATGCTCAGCGTTAGCAAGCTTGTCTTGCCCTTGTTGAGTAGTGGCATTATACCTAGCCATATACAATTCAGAATGAGCTTTCTGAGCTAGCTCCCAAGGAGGCATGTCTTCATTTACTGGCTGCATCAGGCACCTTAGTATAGCTAGACTGGTTAGCAGCATTGCCACCGTTGAATTTATAGCCATTGATCACGTCTCCCGGTTTCAATCCTTGTAGGAAATATCCGGGAACCCAACGATGCTTATTCTCTTCCCAATATTTCTGATAGTCTGTACTACCGTCCATATGGGCAGCTATGTGAATCAACTGATTAATCCCTGCTTGAGCAGATTTCAAATTCTCTATTTCTAGAGCAGCAGCTCTATATTCCGAAGGTGCAAGCCCTTGCTTGTTCAAAGGTTCAAAGACAATACCACTTCCTGTAAATTTAATATCTACAGCGTCAGCAACCTTATTCCTTTTCTTATCACCTACGAGCGAAGCTCCTCCACCAGCAGCTAATCCTCTAGGCAGTTCTTTAGATAGTTTAGCTTGCACACCGTCAATGATAGCAGGCGTATAACTAATCTCAAAAGTCTTCTGAGCAGCTCCCAATGCTTGAGGATCGAGTGTTCCACTCTTTACAAACTCCCCGTATTCACTAGACGCGAAGAAGGCAGACAAGCCTTTTAATTGTTTAGGATCAGCACCTTTATCTAACAATTCACCAGTCTGCTTAAGAATGTGATTGATAGAATTAGAAGCCTGAGCTTTGACAATATCAGCATTATCTATCTTACCACCTCGTAAATCGTTCAGGCTATTCTTCAATACTTTGAGAACGCCTTCCTCAGCTTGAGGATCGCCTACCACTGTAGGAACGAAGTCCTTACCACCAAAAGGTGTATTAGACAATATAGACATTGCTCTAATAGACTGCTTAGACACAGCTAACACTGTAGCAGGATTGCTATTGAAAAGCTTATTAGCAACAATAGCTCCGAATACAGCAGGATCGTTAGAAGCAGCAAGCTGCAATGTCATCACACGTTTATTGTATTCATTCTCAAGCTTAGCTAAATCTTCCTTAGGATCAAGCATCTTCTGCCCAATCTTATAGGTTTCATCAAACACTGTCTTGAAATGTGTGGCGTATTGAGGATTAGTCCTAGCTCCTGCGTATAAGGCAGCACTGATATTACTGTATTGATTAGAAAGATGGAAAGCAGCATCTTCAGGAGTCATCTTACCGCTGGTAACTTGTGCTCTCAAATCCCTGCCTAATGCTTGGAAGTTCTCTAAGCTAGACCCTGCTAACATATTGACAGTCTGGAAAGAAACTTCTTCAGCTTCTCTTTTAGCTGTTTCCGCATTATAGCGGCCAAGCTGCATATCTTGGTCTTGCTTTCTATACAGAGCATCAGTCTCTGCTTTAGCTCTAATCATGCTCTTATGAGCAGTGACAACAGAAGTCTTATATTCTTCAGACGAGTTAGGAGGAATTACAAATCCTGCTGTAGCAGCTTGTGACAAGTCTGCATGTTTCCTATCCCGCTCTGCTTTAATCTCAGCTTCAGCATCCCCAATCTCAGAATTACCTTTAAGCGCTCCAGCAGCCTTATTAAGCTCATCAATAAACTGAGCATTCCCAGCAGCATGTTTACGGAAGTTAGCTCTACTCATGGCACCAGCCATCGTAGCAGAAAGCGTTCCTTGTAACAAGCCAGAAGAAATAGTGTTCTCAGCATCTACGTATGAATTAACAACAGCATTCTGCTTATCTAGCAAATCCTGCTTACGTTGTTGTTGTAATCCTTTTACGAAGAAGTCACCAATCTCGTTGATGACAGTTCCTGAGAACACTGATGTTTCTTTAGCAGCCTGTACAGGAGTAACCACATTAGACCCTGCCCCTTGCGGAGCAGAGAGGTCTGTAGCGTTATTGCCAAATTCGGCCATTATTTATCTTTCTTTTCATTAGCGTCTTTAATTGCTTTCTCAAAATCATCTACGATTGAAAGAGCCAAAGCTTTCTGGTCGTCAGCTATAGGGGCTTTACGTATATCATCACGAAGAGAGCCAATTGTAGGAAGTTGCATACGTTTCATAATTGCTCTGTTGAGAGCATTATCACGTCCTTCCATATCTTTAGCAAACTCAGACAGTATGATTCTTTGTCCAACAGGGTCGTTAGCGTAAGCTTTCATTACCATCTCACTTATACGTATAGCCCATTCTGGATTCGTATTGTCGTCATCAAGCTGTTCAGTGAGATAACGCTTCATAAGTTTATAATCAGAAAGAACTGTATCTCTATGCTTCTTCTCTTCTGATCTCCACTTATCAGTCACCTCAAACAACTCTCTAGGCTTCTTAGTAGGAATACCGAACATCTGAGCAACAGCTTCATAGTTGGTAAGACCATCTTCGATTAGCAATCCACTTTTATCCCAAAGTTTTCCTGTTTCCAGAATCATTTGAGCCTTAAACAAATTACTAGCTCCAGAGAATATCTTAGCTGTTTCTTTCAGTACAGCCAAGCCTGTTTCTGTCGTATCATCAGGACTATCTTTTAACCCGAAGTATCTAGCAGCAGCACCAACAGCATTAGGAAGTCTTCCACCATCTTTGATGAACAGTTGTCCAGAAGGACTATTTACAATTGCTTGCATCATCCCTCCGTCAGCCAACAATGCTCCAAAGATTTTAGACCAGCCTGTAGCATCATAAGGAGCGAAAGCTGAGAAATCTAAATCAACAGTTTTACCTGCTAACGTAGAAAGGGTCTCATTAAGCAATGCGCTCTCTAAACCATCTACTAGCGTTTCTCTCCAGAACTTATCATCAGGAAGAACATCTGTCCCTATTGCAGCAGATATTAAAGCAGCTATAGGGGTTCCCCATAACACACTATCTGCTACGAACATCTTAACCCTATCTGCTCCAGGAATTCTACGGTTGGCATATTGCAAAGCCATCTTGTGAGGCACTTGCAAGAAGTTTAATAGAACAGCAGGAGTAGTTTGGTTATAAGGCATATCTCCAGCAAAATTCATTTCACCAGAAATAGCTCTTGTCTCAGAATGAATAGCGTCTCTGACAGCAGGATCAAGAACATTCAACCCTTCTCTCATCTTCTTCTCGTATACAGCGGCAGCATGTCCTAAGATATTCATACTCTCACCAGCATCGAAACCTACCTTACGCATTGGTACTGTAGTGTATCTAGTGATTGTAGTCATAACCTTGTTAGACTTATCAGCAGCATCTAGAAGAGTTCCACGAATAAGATTGCTCTTATCTACAGAAGCTACTAATCCGCTACGCTCGATAAACTCGTTAAAAGCTTTATTCTTAGCTGAAAGGTTTGCAGATGGATTAATAAATGCAGTGATATATCCACCAACTAAATCGAAGATTTGTCCATTAGCCCACCCTTGAGGATTGTAAGCTGCTGTACGAAGGAACTGGTGAGGTTGAATAATCCACTGGCGTAACACATTGCTAACGATAGTAGTTGTGTACACAGAGCCTTTTAAAGCACTTGTCAACGACTTATCAGAAATCTGTAAAGCACCACGTTCAATAGCAGACAGAACAGACGAACCTACCTTAGTAGATAAGCTATAACGTCCAGCAGTAGCTGCTGTTAGATTCATTAGCTGTTTGAGCGTCTCATCCATGCTATTAATATAACCATTCTCTAAGTATTTGATATACTCGAAATTGGTTCTAGCATCTCTCAGTTCTTTATCTGTGAATCTTCCTTTGCCTCCTAGCATTGCACTAGAGCTTGGGAAGTCTTTACCACCAATTGAATTGGAGATAATCACATTATCGAATTGCCTAACAAATCTAGCTTTAGCTGCTTCTAGCATAGGACGTGTAACAATACGTCCAGAGATGCTCTTAGCTGCTCTCTCAGCACTTTCTACAGGGCTAACAATATAGCTGCCATCGCCTAAGTGGTTTAATCCACTAGCATCCTCTAGGAGCTTACCTCTCCTGCGTTGAGCAATTCTACCTGTAGCAGCATTTACATCCCACCACTCATTGCTTCCTCTACGCATTCCATTTACGTCTCCACGTACTTCATAAGACTTTCCAGTGTTTCTAGCTAAGCCATCAGCGAAGTGTTGAGCTTCTGCTGTATCCTTAGCAACTGCCACTGTACGTCTCTTAGTCTGTCCATTTGGAAGCGTAGTGATTTCATCTACGAATTGAGCATTCTTTCTATATTGAGTTTGGAAATATCCTTCTCTATACGGAAGAACCATATCACTATCCCGGAATCCCCTCAAGTATTCAGTAGGAGTGTTACGAACAATCATGTGTTCCACTTCAATACCATTTACTTCGATAGGTCTACGCAATCTAGCGTATGTGCCTCCAGCAGCATACAGAATATCTCCTTCACCCTTGCCATGACGAACTACGTCATCTAGGGCAGGGTCATAGAACCATCCAATATTAGCGTTCTTCGTAATAGGCTTAGCATACAATTCTGTATTAGCATTCTTGAACATTTGGAAACCATTAGCATTCAATGTCTTAACAACATCTGCATTTTCCAAATAGTAATGCGTATTCCAGAAGTCTCTAAACTTACGAATGCTTTCTATTTCTTCAGCATTAAATCTAAGAGCTAAACTAGCTGGATTGAATTTGATTCCATTCTGGTTAGCTTCTCTCAAATACTTCGTAATCTCTTCTTGTCTAGCTTTAGGAAACTTAACGAAATCGTTGGTGAAATCTTCCACCTTTGTCAACAACAGTTTCTCAAATCTAGAGATGTGATCTGTAGCTACAGCACCTGCTCCTGTAAGCTTAGGATCAAGCATAGAAGCTGCGTCCATAAGATTACGAGCTAAGCTGCCACTATTGTTAGTAATAGTAGCTGAAAAGCTATCTGTTAGATTACGCTTAGTAATTAAAGGCTCGAAGTCTTCAATGTTGTTGCTAGTGATTTCATGAGACGTAGTGATACGTACTTTATAGCTTCCTTCTTGAGTGCCAGCTTCAGCTAGAGTGGTAGGAACATAATCCAAACCATCTCTACGCATCAGAGTAATATCCTCATCCTTGATGCCATAATTACGAAGAGCAAACTTCGCTTGGTCCATAGCATCTTTAGCTGTTAGGAAACCACCTTCAGCAGTTCCATACATCACATCAATCTTCAGACGATTACCTACAACAGAAATTCCTGTTTCAGCATCGTTAGCAACTAAGCCTTCGGCAGCTTTAAAATCATTTACTACCAAAGCTCTGGCTTGCGCCTTCTCAGCTTGAGTAAATGTGATAGCTCCAGTGTCTGTAAGATTGTCAATAATTTCTCTAGACACACCAAGTTCTACTCTAAGATTGCGTTCCATGTCTGAAACTTTAGCAGTTACAGCTCCTGTCTCAGTAGCAGCTTGAGGCATAATGTCATTAACAATAGCCTGCTCTCTATCTACTCCATGTAACGCTCCAGCCACTTCTCCAGATTGATCCTTCACTACAGCTTCGTGAATACCACGAGCTTTCTCAGGATTGGCCTGAGCAACAATGTTGGCTGGGGCTGCTGGATTTTCAATACGTACAGGAGCGTTCATCTCGATACGCTTAACTCCGTCAGAAAGCTTCTTATATGGAGCCTTCACTGTATCATCTACAACTTCCCACGTAGCAGGGTGCACTATCTCTTCCATGCCACTAGAAGCCCCTCCAGAGGCTCTAGGAGCCACTTTAGTACCACGTACTACCTGCCCTATACCAATAACGTCTAAGATCGGTGAGAGGTTGTCTATCCACTTATCAGAGCTAGAATATCCACCTTCTTCAAATATCTTCTTAATCAAATCTGCTTGAGCATATTGATTGTCATTGCTGAACAGAATACCATTAGACTTGCTGATACCTTCAAGGATGGTCTTAGCCACTTCAACACGCTTATCAGCAGGAACATTGTTCAAGCTGTCTTTAAGCTTTTGTGTAGCACTACCAGAAGACACTAAGTTCTTCAATGTTTCCCAGAAGGAGAGGGGCTTACCTTGAGCAGCAGCAATTCCTTCAGCAGCTTTAGAAGTGTTAATAGCATTGGCGAATGGTAAACCAATCATGGCCATAGCATTCAAGCCTTGCCCTTCACTGTCTAAGCTAGCTACATAAGCATTAACTAAGCCTTGTACTGCGTTTCTAGATTCGTAGATTTTACGAATAGAATCAGCAGAAGAGATACGAGCAGCTTCTTGATATTGAGTTTCACCTTTACTCCCAGCAGCTAAGCTTTGAGAATGTAACAAACTTGCAGAATCTTTAAGAAATCTATTATTCTTTAAACCTTCTGCGGCTTTCTTCTTATCCTCTATAGAGATGTTCTTATCTCCAAGGATGGACATAAGACCTTCCATATCCATCTTATTAGAAGCCTTATCTACAGCTTCTTTCTGCATATCGTATGCAGCAGTGTTGCCTTCTTGGCCATCTTTCATTAACACCTGATAAGTGTTAATAGGATCGTCTGACATCATTGCAGCAGTAGCTGCCTTATTCCGTACCGATCCTAAAGGGATTAAAGACGGAGCTATGGGCGTTGCCACTAGATCATGAAGCTCTACAGGAGACGTTTGAGCACCAAAGCTCTCATCTAAAAAATCCATTCTATTCCTTAATTATCACCACGTTGGTTGTAGTCTACACCTGCCCAATTGGTACCACCAGAAGAAGGAGCACTACTAGAAGACGAAGAGAAGATACTCTTAACGCCTCCAGACTCCTTAAAGATGCTTGTAGACAATCCAAATAATTGATCTTGAAATTGAGCATCACTACGCAGATTATCTGCCCTACCCATCTGGTCTGCCGCATTCTGAGAGAACTGTCCAGTACGCTCAGCAGTGGCTATTGCTCCTAGATTACGTCCAATACCTACATCTAAATTGGTATCTAGAACACCTAGAGCACCTGATTCACCAGAGCTATTTACTGTGCCTGAGTTGTTAGACATTTGCAATACACGAGCACGTTTGATACGTTCTTCTCTAACTTGCTGTCTACGTTCTGCCATAGCAGCGGCAGCATTACTAGCCTTCTGCTCTCCAGCTATTTTAGTCTGTTCGTCTCTAGCACGATTAGCAGCTTCATTAGCTTTATTCCTATCGTCTACCCCTTGAACAAAACTAGCTACGCTTAGTCCAGCAGTGATGTAAGGGATGGCTGCTGCTACAGGCATTCGTATACCTCATAATCTAAACCGTCCATATTTATACTTCCTTTAAATCTTCCTCCGAAAGCCTTAACTAGCTTGGGGTTTCTTGTATAAGTGATTATCTGTTCCACACCTATAGCATCCATCTCATTACGAAAATTAGCAAACTCTCTGATTGCTTTTTTGAATACAGAGAGTTTCCATTCTTTCACTTCGCAATGAATGATAGCAATCTTTCCTACGAGATCGTATTTGAATACAATATTACCATCATCGTAGTAATCAACTCTATACATCTGAATTACCTTTAAGGGAGATGCTCCAACCAACTATACGACAATCTTTGTAAGGTTCTGTCTCTAAATACAGAGCCACTGTCTTCCCCCTACCTCTAACTTTATTCTTACTAGAGATAATAGAGAAGCCTGTATCGTAATCGTCATTAGAGTCTTCTACATATTTAGCACGTCTATATCTATAAACTTGTACTAAAGCTGACCACTTCTTAGAAATTATGCTATTAGCAAAATCCCATTGCATCCTCATAAGACAACCTGATTGCTTAAGCGGAACTAGATTTTCATCTACCCCTTGCTCAGTACGCCTAAAGAACATATTAAGATATGGAACTTGTTTAGCTATTGGTGTATCTCCAGCATTCTGCTGACCTGTTAACAAGTAGGCAAAAGCGTCTACGCCCACACCATCTGTACCTTGGAAATCTCTAAACTCTTGATTGTTATATAAACCAAAGGTTATATACGAAACCCCTCCTGTGGCAAGCAATAGGACATACCTCATTGATTGTACTCCAGTGTCTCTCACTGTCTCGTTTACAACTACGTAGTCGGTTCCTGCAATCACATCGTCTGTTCCAGCCATAACTGGAGAATCTGTACGACCTCTGTTAAAAGCTTTTCCGGGGAACATCCCTACTACTTGTATATAGTTTTCGGAAAGAGTTCCTATCTTGTTATTATAAAAAGCATTAATAACTACATCTAATACAAGCTCTTTAGTTACGGAAGATACGTTATCAAACCTCACACCGCTCTTATACAACCATCTAATCTTTTTAGCAATAGGGTCGTAAGCCCCTACAACATTCTCTTTAGATTCTTGGGAGATTGTTTCATAGAACGTTTGTATAGAAGTTTGTGTAATATTCCCAACAACTAAATCTCCTGTTTGGTTTCTAGAAACTACATATATACCGTCTAAAGACCAAAAGAATATACGATCACTTTCTTCTACTACCGATTGAGGGGCGGTGCTTCCAAATATAGAGAGTCTATCAACCTTATAATTAGTAGCTGTAAATCCGTATTCAGAGCCGCCTGTAACCGCCCACACTCCGTTAGAAGCTATTACAATAAGAGAGTTTTTAATTACGTGTAAAGCTATAATATTTTTAGCTTCTTCTATTCGTAAGAAACCACCATCTGTATCCACTATATCAGGATTGTCTCTAGAAGATGGGTCGCCTTCTTGATAACATTTTACTAAATCCTCCTTGTTCTTAACAAGTTGAGAAAAGAATATAAAATTAGAAAAATCAGGACTACGACTATCTTTGTCTGTAACTTCTCCGCTAAAGCCTGCATACCAGATACGTCCTGCAAATCTTCCTAAGCATTTAGCTCCACCAGATGTTTTATCTTCTGGGAGCACAATAGATGTAAGAAGTCCTGTAGGAAATTTAGCTTTATTAGCTAAAAAGGCTGTAGTTCTAGAAGCGCCTCTGTTTAAGGCGTCTATAATATAATACCCTTTAGCTGCATACGCTCTGCTTCCTAACACTTCTGTGTATAGGTTGGTATACATTCTCTCAAATGTTACACCAGCAGTGACAGGCTGGAATTGTAATCCTGGCCATACAGATTCTGAAGCACTAGGAACTAATGACAAATCTGTCATGTACTTCTGTACAGGGTCTACTAACGTACCACCTGAGTCTTTACGAGGGATGCCCCAAGACTGATTCTGAAGATTGTAATAGTGACTAGGAGGTAGTCCTGAATTAGCTCTATAAGTAGGGTCTGTCTCGTAATTAGGTTGATCTTGTACCTGCACACCCCACAGATCACGTACAAGAATACGTTTATATTCTACGGAAAATACACCATATTGATATGTAATTATAGCAATATCTGATACACCTGCTGCTACTATAAGACTCCTCTCTAAAGAAGAGAAAGAGAATAATGTATTAGTAGGGAATGTGGTAAGAGCAAAGGAGCCTAAATACCCAGAACCTGATAAACTATCCGCAGCTAAATCATAAAACTTTAATACGTTCTCTGTCTGAATTACTAGAATATCTTTATCTGTGATACCGTTAGCGCTAATCCATTTATAGCTAGAAATCTTAGCTGTGTTGATTAACATGTAATCAAAAGTATTAGCGCTAACGGCTGCATCCTCCTCATAGTCCATACCTAGCCTACGATCACGGGTGCCATCCCTATTTAGCTCAAAATTTTCTTCATCTATCGAAGCATTAGCTGGATAGTTTAAAGGGCTGGCTTCGGTAATTAACCCTTTTATAAAGTTATTTACTTCCGCCCGAGTCGCTTTGTTTGCCATTATCTTCTTTATCTTTCTTAGATTCTAGATAGACAGAAATCTCTGACATAGCTAGTGTTGTAGAAGTGAACATACCAGAAAGCTTGTCTGGAATCTTTCCACCCTTGCCTACAGTAACTACAGTGTAATGTCTAGGATGTTGTTTATCAGGCTTGATATAATAGCCTTTAAATTCTTTTACGTATTCGTTCATCGTCTTGCTGCTCGTCCATAATTAGGATATACAATCCCACCATTAGCTACCCAAGCTTTTCTAGAAAGCCAGCGGCTTTGTCTAGAAGCTTTCTGTTCTGCTTTCTGATTAGCCACTTGCTTAATAGCAAGAAAGGCTGTGCTCTTAGCTTCTGCTAAAAGACCAGAGAAAGCTTCACTAGGAAGGTCTGGAATGAAATCGTCTTCATGTTGCCATAAAGGTTCTACATACCCTATACATTGAGTTTTACTAGGCTGAAGCGTAGTATCTACCAATACATCGTATGAGTCAGTAACTATGTAAGAGTCATCAAAGCTTGTCCAGTACGTAGGTGGTAGATCGTTACGGATTAGAAGCTTAACTCCACTGAAATCGTTAACCGAAACTACACTAGCGTCTAAACTATTACGGGATGATACCAGACGTAGAAATGAATCCGGATGCTTGTATTCCACATCCAAGATTGCAGCTTTTGGATTAGTGCTTGTAAATTTGTCATATTTGAAGAAACTTAATTCTTTTATGTTCTCAGGGATTTTAAGATAATTAGGTTTATCAATGAAGCCTGAATCTTCTAATTGGAACATCTGACGTAGGTGTGGCCAATTCCTATTACCTAGCATTTCAAAATAGCAAGTCTTTACTATTTGTGCTACTTGTTGAGATTCAATAGTATCTGTAATACTATTAACCTCATCACTGTCCATATCGTTAAGAATATCTGTAACGATTTCTAACAGAGACATTTTCATTATAGATATGCCAAAGCTGTCAGTTGCAAAGCAAACAATGACATATTACTAGCGTTTCCAGTTTTGATATAAACTTCAAACTTATCACCAGTAACAGCAGATGTCTTAACTTGACAATTGATATTTGTTCTGTACGTACCGCTAGAAGGATTCATCAATCCAGAGGCATATGTGAATGGAAGAATCACGCCATTACGATAGATTGCAATAGTAGCATTACGACCTACTAGAGCAGGATCAGAAACTGTAATATTAGCAGAGATAACAGCTACACGCTGCTTAAGCCCTACATATGTTAAACTAGCATCTGTTCCTTCTGTAAATTCAATAGGAGCTGTTTGAGGGGTTGTTACAGGAGCAAGCTTGATATAAGCATTAGGGGCTACAACTGTAAATGCTGTTGATTCATTAAGGAACGTAGTTCCACCATGAGCTATAGCATATTCCCAGCTTCCACTACCCGAACCATTAGACACGTAAACTTTATTAGCTACAGCCAAAGAAATATCTTTTGGTTCGTGTAGTTTGCTATTTTCGATATTCTTGTGTTGTATTGTTGACATTGTATTTTACAAAGAAAAAAAGGGACAAGCTTTTTTAACTGCTTGCCCCTTAATTTAGGTTAAACCTTAGTCTTGTGGAAGTATTCCACTACCAGCGTTGCTTTACCAGAGGTAGCAGCAACAGTGCCTGTAATGGCTGTCTTCACCTTTTCAGAAGCCGAAGTACCTACAGCAGAGGCCGTAGCCCAAGTGCCGATAGCTACAGAGCTTACATCCTTAGTACCCAAGGCTTCCAACTGTGCTTCCGTAAGGATCACACCGTTAGTACCGGGGGCTGTGCCACCTACAGCAACTGTACCAGCCGCAGAGACAACGAACACTTCATCAACTCGCAGCAAAGCTCGCGTAACTTTTGCACCCTTAGGAACGAAAGTAGGAGACACATAACCGCTATTAAGCATTTCGCCTGTCAGGTTGATACTGAGGGTTTGAAGCGAGTCTTTACCCGTTTCCACCCCTACAGAACCACCAGTATTGCGAACACCGTATTGGTTGGTAACACCCAACCCTGTGCTTGATTCATATGGCATTTATTATTTCCTAACTATTAGCTAACTTTAACAGCATCAGTAATAACAATACCCAGCGTGTCAACACGTTGCGTACCGAAACCAAAGCGGCAAGAAGTTACAAATTCATCACGACGAAGGTCTTTATTACGTTCACCTTCCACTCGTGGCATACGACGCCATGCAGCCATAATAGGCTTTGTATTGTCATCAGCAACACACATGAAGATGTTAGCTACGCCATTCGTAACAGATGTAGTACCATCACTATACGTGCCCTTAGGCAGACGATTAGAAGTGATGATTGTCCAGCCGTACAGATTCATAACATAAGCATGGTCACGTTCAAAACCGCTTTGCAGCAACTTGTCACCGAAAGGTGTAGTAGTGCCGGTCATGGTGATAGCTGTAGAGAATGTAGCAGCAGTTACGGGATCGACGATAGCAACACGACCAGCCATAGGCACATTAGCTTTATCGAAAGCAAGTTTCATCGAGATCAGATGACCAAGAGTGATAACATTGTTAACAGCAGCAGATGCGATACGGTGTGCGAAACCATTAATCAGATTAGCATTGGCATTAGTCTGGGCAGAATTACAACGTGCCAAGAAACGTGTTTCAAACACTTCTTGAATAGCACGAGTAGATTCGCTAGAGCGAGCCGACATAAGAGCTTCAACTTGAGCACCATCTTCACGAAGGTCATCAGTTACGTACCAAGCATCACCAACATAGTCAGTAATCGTCAGTGTAACTTCACCAGATTCGATAGGCGAGTAGTCGAAGGGGACTTCTTCAGCACCGTCCTGAATGGTAACAGTACCAACGGTCTTGATGTGAAGAGTTGTACCAGAACCGAAGTCCGATACGTTTCGATAGAATGTTCCGGGGAGCATACCATCATGCAGATTGCGAAGAATGAAAGCTGAATACTGTTCGCTTTCAATGAACGCAGTGCTATTGGCGCGATTTTGTGCCATTTATTATTTCCTTGTATTAACCAAAATGTTTAAAATAAACTTTAGGGTCTGAGAAATCGTGAACAGATTTACCTGTCTTATGAAGCTCTTCTACCATTTCGTTAGCTCTTCGCTGTTCAGCTTGAAGCTCTTGTGATGTAGCTCCTACAAGAGTAGGTGTTTTGTTACGACCAACATTAGAATCAGTATTTGGAACGAAGGCTGAAGTGTTTATGCTGCTCGATTGTGTCGAGCTAGTAGGTTTTGCTTCTGCGCCTGTAATGCCTAGAGTCTTGAAAACAAGCTTTGGATTTTTAGCTGCGAGTACATTAAACTCTGCTACAGTCATCCCAAGTTCTGAGGCTGCCTCATTAAACGTTTGTTCTGCTTTATCACCAAACTTAGAAACCAAAGCATTAACTACAGCTTGTTGATTTGCTTTTGCTTGAGCGATTTGCTCACGTTGAGACAATGTTCTATCTACCAATTCGGCAACATTCTGTTCTGACAATACAGGAGGGGGTTTCTCTAGAGTATCTGTCTTCTCAGTGAGGCTACGTATAGAATTTTCTAATTCTGCAATACGATCTGCTTCTTTACGCAAACGCTCCAATTCTTGATCTCGTGCTGACAAGTCAGCGTTGAGCTTAGGGATATGCGTTTGAGCATGTTGCAAACCTACTAAAGCATCTTTTAGAGATTTATACTTAGGCTCTCCACGTTCATTTTTGATTCCGGCTAACAGGTTTGTAAGCTCAGCATCAGTATTAACGTTGTCGGTATTGCCAGTACCGGAGGGTGGGAGGGTAGTCCCGGAATCTTTATTTTCAAAAATACTTGTCTGGTCAGGCATGTATTTATACTTTCTATTTATGTGTCTGGCGGGCCGAGTACGACTCGAACGTACATCTTACGGATTTGGAATCCGCCATTCTGCCAGTTAAACTATCAACCCGGATTTGGTGCCCAATGACTGAATCGAACAGCCGTTAGCGCGTTACAAGGGCGCTGCTCTACCACTAAACTAATCGGGCAATGTATTATATTAGTATACTGCCTTCGGCAGAATTTATAAACTAACTTCTTAACGCAGTCATTCGTTCGTAACTAAAGTTACTCACTTCTTCCTACAAAAACTTCTTACATAAGCATTTCTTCGAAATTATTTATATATTATACTTAAGTATAAGCTAATATCGGAAAATCACTCACTTCTCGACAAACTTATCATTAATTAATGAAATAACTTCAAAAAGAGCCCTTTCATAGCCTACAGAGTCAGCTTGAAGGTATGGCCACCCTGCGTCACCATAGCGTTCCTTGCTATGAGAGAACGTATTAGATGTTCCTATTTTAGCTTCTAAAAGCTCTATGAGACGCTTACGCATCCCAAGAGAGCTAATATAATCCTGCTTAATTTCTAGAGCTTTCTCTTCAGAAAGCCCTGCTGTCCAACTTTGTTTCATGCTGCAATAGGAGGTGATTGAGGATCAGCAACAGTA
>CALMKR010000175.1 GCA_937867625.1 uncultured bacterium
GTCCTGGATGCAGGTCTTCAGGTCCTTGGTCAGGCTGACGAGCTTCGACAACGTCGCAGCATGATGCTGAAGCGTCGGGACGAACCCGGACTTCTGCATGATTGCGGCGATGTTGTTCCAGGCCGATTCGGACCGGTGCAGGCCGGCGGCGCGCATTTCGCGACCGAAAGCCAGCAGATCCATCGTCTTCATCGGCGGCAGATCGACATACTTCTCGGTGTCCATCTGGATCGACAGGGTGTCGATGGAGCGTTGCATGCCGGCCAGGTGTTCGAGGGACTCGTCGAGGTGCGTCTTGATCGGCACGATGTCGCCGATGTTGCCGTCGAGTTCGGCCAGGATCAGGTCTTCGAGTGCGACATTCGCCAGTTCAAGGTCGACCTGGGCCAAGCTCATGGAGCGGGACATCAGGGTCGAGTTCTGGAGGTAGCGGCCGCACGGCTGATGGTTCTTACCACCCATTGGTGTCATCCTTCTGCAAAAAAGTTGTGAACGGGTTCTACCCGTTGAAAATATAGCATGTATTTGCAGGCTGTCAAGCAGCTAATTTTCTACAAAATCACTGGGAGGAAGAACTCGAAGCGTGAGCCGTGGCCTTCACCATCAGAGTGAGCGATGACATCGCCACCCATCGCACGAGCCATTTCGCGAGCTACGAAGAGGCCGAGACCGGTACCCTTGATATTGACCGTGTTGGCATTTTTAGCCCGGGTGAACTTCTCAAACAGTGAGTGGATGGTGTCGTTGCTCATACCAATACCAGTGTCGATGATGTCGACAATAATCTTCTTACTGTGGATGTCATCATGCACAAAGACGGTAACGGTTCCCTTTGGTGTGTACTTGAGTGAATTGTTGATGAGGTTGTGGAGAATCTGCTGGGCCTTCCCTTTGTCGGCATGGACCAGTCCCTGACTCGTGAGTTCAGTTTTATAGAGCAGGAGGAGGCCCTTCTTAAATCCTTCAGGACGAAGGTCGTCAGTGATATTTTCGGCCAGGTCGCGGAGATTGAAGTCGGCCAGTTCATACTTCATATTACCGCCTTCGATACGTGAGACACTGAGGAAGTCCTCGACTGATTCGTTCATCATCTTGGCAGAATCAGCAATACGATTAAGCGGCTCAGACATTTTTTCTTCCACTTTACCGAAGCTTCCTTCGAGTACCATCGAGGCATAGCCACGAATGGCGGCCAGCGGACTACGGAGCTGGTGACTCGCAATTGAGACGAACTCTGACTTTTGTTTGTCTAGTTCCCGGAGACGAGCATTAGCGTTCTCTAAGTTCTTTGCTAGTCGTGCCAATTCTTCTTTTTGTTTGATTTCACGATTGACACTCTTAACGAGTAAATACCCACCAATTGTTGAGAGAATTCCTGTAACAGACACAAGGATAAGTATTGCTGTGCCCTCGACAATAAATATCTCAGAAACAATAAGAAATACCATTCCTATAACTAGTATTTTAGTTGCCGCGACTTTAGATCCAAAGGCATTGAACTCAGATAAAAGATATGCAATCGCAGAAAATAATATAAGTAACCCAACCGATCCAAAGAGGTTAAATTGAAATAGCTCAAAATTATCACTGATTCTATCTGCAAAAAGCAAAACAACGATTGCGGCAATAGAGCCAAAGATGATAACTACTTTTTCTCTACTGCTTCGGTACTTATATAAAAGAAACAGTAGAGCTAATACAGAGACAGTCATTAAGGAGAATATGTATGTATACAAATAACCAATATCGCTATAGCACTCTGCTAAATCTAAGTTTTTGATATTTAATTCGGTTGGCAGAAATACGATAATTGGTATAGATAGCGCTAACAGTAGATAGTGAATACCAAGAGGTATGCTTCTTTTTGTTACGAACGAAATTGTAAATAGTACAATTAAAGCAGTAACAATAAAATAGAAAATAGCGATAATTGACCAAGAAAAATAAATTATACTTGCGGGTACAGCAATCCATTGAACAATCTCATTTATGAGGTGAAGAGAATAAACAATAGTTAGAGCAAAAAAAAGTTTATTGGGAAGATTGAATGATGTTTTTCTCGTAAAAATGAAGTATCCGAGTAGTAGACATAGACAAATTACCGGTATGTATGCATAGAAAAGAAATTGCGGCGCAATACCAAAGTTAAACAATCCCCATAAAGTCGCCTCCGTGTCGAAACAAACGAGATTATTCATACGAAGTAGCTAAGTTTGTAGTAACGTATTCAATAAACTCCTCGTCGTCCTTCTCTCCAGTTAGTGCAAAAAACAGCTTCGACAAATCATCCGTTTTCGTACCTTCAGTACTGCCTGAATAGATTTTATTATTATGAACAAAGGTGACGTCATATCCACTTCTCTCATTTTCTGTGAGCATTACACCATTTGTGTTGAAGCTAACTAAGTAAAAACTTTGATACACTAAAGCAAGTATAGAAAACAAAAATAGCAAAACAACAAGAACCGTCAGATATTTTTTAAGTAGCAATAACACAACTATATAATACCAAGGTATGCCTTTTTTATTATGAGCTAATACACACCTAGCCTTTTTACTTTAATTTTGCATTGATCTTTTCTTGTAAGTACCACTGGAAATAACCGTTATACTTTTTTTGTAAGTCTGGCTTTTTCCAATCATTCTCTGAGATTTTTTTTCTGCATTCCTTTGATCCACAAACACATTCAAAAGCAAACGTACTATTGCTGTCTTTATTCGGATGCATAATCATCGCGTAGTCATACACAATCTCTGTACCAGCTTTTATTGTTTTCATTGCAACAATGAAGAGTTGACCTTTAAATCCCGAGTTTGGGTTACAGCTATGGTTGATATAGTGCTGGGGCATCTTTCTTATATCAGAAGCTTTTCTTGGCCCAATAGAAAAGTATTCCGATATCTCAATCGGTTTATCTGAAACAATCCCGGTGAGCTGATTTTCGTCGTCAATATCAAGAATGTATCCTCCCATAACAAACATCACCTCATTCCTTTTGATAGTTTCTTTTGCAAAAACGCCGTATCCTAGACCAGTTTTTTTCTTATACACCTTTTGACCCAGTTCATTTAGTACTGGCTGAACAGAGTTGCCGTATTTGTCTGTAGTTTTTATTTCAACTTTGGTACTCATCCAAGAAAATATATCTTGCTTTTTCATATGTAAGGTAGATGTAGTTCTATAAGTGAACTCTAAATAATTGTACCATTCTGTACTTCAATTTCAGCTGATTATATCTCATTCTTCAAAAATGGATAAATAACGCTTGGGTAGTTGTTCCAGTCGCGGTCAGAGTCCTCAGTATCACTTAGCAGCTCGACAACTAAAGGGTTCACGCCTAAAACTTTTTTCACATTTAGGTACGCTGGGGCAAAAATTTCATTGAAGAACTTTGTTTCACTCGGCGGGAATGCTTCAAATACAACTCCATAGTAGGAGTTTAGTGCGAGTATATGTTCATACTGCTTTATTAGATTATTGCGGTGATGTTCATCAATCCAGCCCTCCTCTTCTCCAATTGTTACTAAACTAGGATAGATTTCTCGTAACAGATTATTATGAAGCTCTACCAAGGACTTACCTCGTTTTGTTTTAATATCACCTAGATTTTTCCCTTCACATTGATTGAAGTCAATCACTGTAAAATTTTCAATAATTTCATCTTGATATCTCGTCATTCCTACAACAACAGAGAGCTTCCCCAAGCACTTCTTGAGGGGGTTCATCGCAACGAATTTTCCGCCAGAATCTTGTCCGATAACAATGGGCAGGTCATACTCTTTTGCAATTTCAATAAAATGTAAGGCTTCAAAATTTGGTGTTGCTATGTGTCGTGATAGGTACAGTATAGGATCAACTTGATCAAAATGAGCAGGAATAGAATCCTTTAAAAACGAATCAACTTTCCCTTTTAGCTCGATGTCACCACGGCGAGCTTTGATTTTTGCAACAGCAGAGTCAACGTCAGTAAAAAAAGCCGGTCTAGACTCAAAAAATTGCCCTCGTTTCGCATTTGGGAGTTTTATACTTCGGACAACATTACGCAGAAGTGTTGCAAACTGTCGGTTAGATTTTAATGACTTTAGTGTGTCACTCATATTCCTATTATAACACATATAGCTTTAAAAATCAAGCTTTTCCACGGAAATACTTGATTTTTAGTATAAAATATGGTATAGTATTACCAATAAGTTCC
>CALMKR010000176.1 GCA_937867625.1 uncultured bacterium
AAGTTCCTTGATATGGAGTAGAACTCATGGACGCTCTGATGATTCTCGGGGCGCTCGTGGCTCCCCTGCTATACGCGTTCACCAACCACATCGATAACTTCATGCTGAGCAAGCATGAAGGGTCGGTGCTGACTTGGTGGATTATCTCACTGCTCGTCTCGGCGGTTCCTGCTGCGGTGATCTGGGTGTGTGTACCGACGGTTCTCGATATGCCGTGGGCTCACATCGGAGTCATGTTCGTCAATGGTCTCCTCAATACGACCCTCCTGTGGTTGTATCTGACGGCGATGGACGAAGATGAGCCGACCGCGACGATCACGTTTTACCAACTCGTACCCTTCTTTGGTCTCGTGCTAGGATATGTCTTCCTGTCCGAAACCTTCGGTTGGGTCGAGTTGGCTGGCGGAGCGCTCGTCATAGCGGGGACCGCGGGTATGGTGGTGAGTGGAAGTAGCTTCGCGCTGCGACTGCGCACCATCATGCTTATGAGTGCAGCATCGTTCTGCTGGGCTGGCGAAACCACTATCACGAAGTGGATCGCGCTCGAAGAAGGTCTTTGGGAGGCACTCTTCTGGGAGAACCTGGCGATGTTCTGCTACGGACTCCTGGCACTGCTGTTGCCGGCAGTGCGTCAGAGTGTGAAGCAGGTCCTTGATCAGCCGGGTAGCATCCTGACCTGGAGCGGGGTGAACGAAGGGATCTACATTGTTGGGAACGTGTTCGCCACGCTTATGGTGACACTGGTTCCGGTGGCGATGAACCTTCTGTTTAATACCTTCCAGACCTTCTTCGTTTTGGGTATCGGTCTCGCCATTGCTTACTTCAAGCCAGGGTACGAGACCGGTCTCAACAAGGAGACGGTATGGAAGTACATTGCATGCATCATGATTACCGCTGTAGGGGTTTACCTCATCGGCGAGTGGGAATGATGCCAAGGGGCGCCCGGACACTAGTTCGGACGCCCTTTTATATAATATTTGCGCCCCGGTAATACGAGGCGCAGGAAAGAACTTATATAACTGCTCTTTGAAAGGTTACAGCTTCAGACTTATCCATCCAAAAGTTGTTCAAGGGTCGTTCTTCAAATACTTGTAGCACACGTTTCCTTTTGATATCCCAGCCGTTTTTTCTACGGACGTGGGCAGATATCGATTGGAAGCCACGTATCTTCATACGCAGTGCTATCTCATGAAGCAGTAAACCACCGTAACCATACTTTTGATGGCTTGGTAGTATTGCTTCTGAATATGAATATATCCCGTTATTTGTAGCAAGGAACTCAAAATCGACTTCTTTCAATTCATCTTCCATTGCGCTTTCGACAATAGTGATGGCTTGGCCAATTACTCTGTCGTTTACAGAAAGTATCGTTGATTCAGCCCCGCTTTTAATGAGTTTTACCATACCACAGTTGTCTAGCCACATCTCCTTTGGAAAACAAAGCTGATCAAAGATGTGCGTTAGTTCGACGCAATCCTTAAGCGGCATTGTCTTGAGTGTGACACAAGTTTGTTTTCTCAGCACGTTCCATCTCCAACTTTTGGATTGAACAATATATCACACTCCTAAAACATTTTTTTATATATCTACCATTTGCTGGTGATAATTTAAGCTCTATCAAAAAAATGATAGTAACGTTGATTAACTATAGAAAGAATAGCATTAGTTTAAATACAAAAAGACCACCGGGGCAAGGAGCCACCAGAAGAAGTATTCTTTGGGTGAGAAGATGGCCTGGATGGGGCTGCCAGGGGTGACGAATTCGGTGACCGGGAGCACATGGAAGCTAAAGACCATGACGAGGATGGTGCCGCCGGTGGCGAGGAGGAGCTTTTTGCCAAAGCTTTCAAACTTCTTCTCTTGGTAGGGGCGCGGCATGAGTCTTGCCATGAGGATGGTCGAGATGACCGTAAAGACCCCAAAGATGAGCACCTTCATGAATGAGTCGCCTTCCCCACCACTGAGGATGGTGCTGTAGTACGGGAACTCGAGAGAGATCAAGAGTGCGAAGTAGAGCCCGACAGTGAGATTGATCACGGCTTGTCGACCACGCACGATGCTGTACACCAAGAAGAAACCAAAGACGCCGAGTAGGTATGCGAACTCTTGGATGATGAGGAGTATGTCCCCGGTATTCATAGGTATATTATAGAACTCTTTTAGAGTGTGTGGGTGCGCTATCCCCTGTTACTCGTAGGTATGATATACTTTTTATACATCCGCCGTCAGGCGATTTTGCTACATGATTTTTTGTGTAGCGAATAGAAGTTGTGGTATACTTTGTTCACCTCGAGATACTCCTGCAGCGGTTCCGTCCGTTGCGGGGGTATTTCATTTAACTTT
>CALMKR010000177.1 GCA_937867625.1 uncultured bacterium
AACGGTGGAAGCTTTGGGAAAACTCTACTACGACCAGTTGGTCAGTATGTTGGAGGTTGAACTGAAGAAACGGACAGAACAGGCCTTGAAAAAGGCCAAGAATGAAATTGAGTCGCAGCTCAATGTGCTGGTCGAAGCATCTGTCAAAGAAGCGTTCGAAACCGGCAAGGCAGGTAAAGACATCTCAGCCATCAGTGCTGGCGGCGTGACGGCAATCCCACCTTCGACTACAAAGCCTAAGATCCGGGTTGCATACGTTGGTGATGTGACTGGTGCGGAATTCGCATCTGTCAAGGCTGACATGGAGGAGTTCTGTCACTTTGTGCTGGTCAACAAGCCTGCCAAGGTCAAGAGTGCAACTCACTGCCCTATCGTGATCGCTTCGAACAAAGTCACACACAGCATGCTTGACAGCGTTTGGGCCATGAACAAGGGTTGCGTCAAGATCATGGAACGCTCGGCTGCTACCGCGCACCTGAAATTGATGGAAACGATCACGTCCCCAAGCTTCAAAGCGTAAGTATGTGATGAAAGGAAGCTTACTTATCCAAGTAGGCTTCTTTTTTGCCTAAAGTTTCTTTCAGTATCTTCATACCTTCCAAGAGAACTCTGCGGACTTCTTCTTTAGAAACCTTTAAGGCTCTGGACATCTGAGCCGGTGTTTGAACTTCACCATCTTCAAAACCAAAGCTTCTGGCTACGATTTCACGATGAGGAGAAGGTAAAGAAGAGACGGCTTTCCATATCTTTTCTTCATCCATTCGTCTCTGAACCCCTTCTCCTATTACATCGATTTCAAATTCGTTTTCATCCATGTCGTCGATGTAGAAGGTGAGGTAACGGCTTTGCCATAGTTCTTTAATATCCTTCACGGGAACTTCCGGAAACATCTCAATAAGTTCAGTCAAGGTGATCTTCTCATTCATATCCTTAGCCTTCTGTATACGAGCAGCTAACTGCTGTTTCCAGATAGGCAAAGCGACGATTCGCATCTTGCTCATTTCTTTTAGGATACGTTGCTGTACCCACCAACCGGCGTAGGAAAGAAACCGTATATCTCTAGTAGAGTTGAACTTCTCAAATCCCACCAACAATCCTTCATTACCTGCCG
>CALMKR010000178.1 GCA_937867625.1 uncultured bacterium
GAAGACCTGCATCCAGGACTCGACGCCGGCGGCCGCGGTCGGCAAGCTGAACGTCGAACTGGAGGAGAACCGCGCCTTGAACTTCAAGGCCGAGTTCGCCCGCGTCTACACTGCCTGGGCCGACTTCCAGCAGGAGTTCCTGGCTTCGAGCATGATCTCGACCGAGGTCTGGTACCGCCACAACAACAGCGGCTCGCTGCTCGACTTCGCTCGCGGCGTTCGCGCCGCATAACGTCGCCTCGTGCGATCTTCGGGGCACCCTCACAAGGGGTGCCTCTTTCTTTTATAGCTTGAAAATGAAATAATGATTCTTAATATGACACATTCACAAAATATACAAACTATCCTCCATATCTTACAAGATGAAGCAAATGGTGATGTACGCGCGGCACTTAACAAAATGGCAAAGGACTACCGAATGACCTGGGTGTATAAATCAAAAGATGAGCTTTTCCCAAAAACTGGAGACGATGTGCACGGCGAACTTGATGAAGTTTATCCTATCAAAGGCAGACAATATGATATTCGCAACATTGCTGAGGGAGATAATGTAGTAATGATTGAGATGATTGAAAGTTATCCTGATCCTGTAACAGGAAAAATATACCGGACTCCGCAAGTGATTGTATTGGAATTAATGGACGGATTGATACGAACTGGACGTCACTATACTGACCCTGATTTATCGTATATGGAGTTGACCGTTGATCAGATAAATCTAGCGTTGCGAGACACAGAAACAAAAATTATAATTAAGGGTGAGGTTGACAATAATTAAAAAATGATACATATTTGTTACATAACATTCACCGTATAGGAAGGGATGCCATGTTCAGATTTCGCAAGATGTTCGCTATAATCTTTGCTAAGTTCCGTACACAAAGCGCCGAGAAGAAGATGACTGAACGTGCGCCAGTGACGACGGATTCGACTTCGGAATCCGTGCCTAGCAAATACGGTAGACCTTACACCAAAGGTTAAGTGGTCTTCCGACAACGCCCCAGACTCTTCGGTGAGACTGGGGCTTGTTAAATGTCAGGAGACTTTTTTGGTGTAAATTCCTATGATATAGTGCCAATATGAAAAAACGACTTTTGACGGGGCTACAGTCCTCGGGTGACTTACACATTGGTAACTACTTTGGTGCCCTCAAGCCATTTGTAGATATGTACGAAGACTATGAGAGCTTTCTCATGGTGGCGGACTACCATGCCCTCACCTCTGTACGTGAACCTGAGGTCATGCGGCAGAACATCTACAATGTGGTGCGCGACTACCTCGCGGCCGGTGTGGACCCCAAGAAGGCGGTCATCTTCCGCCAGTCAGACAACCAGGACCATATGGAACTGGGTTGGGTGTTTGATTGTATGGTGACGGTACCGTTTTTGATGCAGGGTCATGCGTACAAGGACAAAGTAGCGAAGGGAATTGAACCAAACGCCGGCCTCTTTACCTACCCAATGCTCCAAGCGGCTGATATCACGCTCTACGATACTGATGTCGTACCAGTTGGTGAGGACCAGCGTCAGCACCTCGAATATACCCGCGAGGCAGTACGCAAGGTCAATCAGTCATACAACACCGAGATTCTCAAAGAACCAGAGACGCTCATTCTTGATGCGGTCGGCATTGTGCCTGGTATTGATGGCACCAAGATGAGTAAGAGCTACAAAAATACTATTCCACTGTTTGGTACCCGCGAGGAAATCCAAAAGGCCGTGATGAGTATCGTGACCGATAGTAGTGGGGAGCGACCAGAACACGTCTACGCCATTCATAAGCTCTTCAAGACTGAAGCGGAGCTCGCTCCACTCTACGAAGCCAACCAGGGCAAGTACAAGAACCTCAAAGACGCTCTGGCCGAAGATATCGATGCGCACCTGGCACCCATGCGTGAACGTCGCAATCAGATCACTGATGCCGATGTGCGCGCTGTCCTCGCTGATGGTGTAGCTCGTGCCAAGGAGGTATCAGGTCCGGTGCTTGCACGTGTTCGCCAAGCAATTGGTATTAGTCTCTAGACATGAAAGAACCTGATTCGGCGTTTAACCAATACGAGGAGGAAGGTGTGCCAAAGGTAGTAGCTGAAACTGCAGCCAAAATTGCCTTTTTCCTGGGTGGTCTTAGCTATGACTGCGACTCGGAAACAAAAAGCAATACAAAGGTCATTAGCTTTACCGAAGACAGCCCGATGACACCAGACGTATTTAACGAATTGCGGGATGCTTTTACGCAACCGGGTGTTGCGCTGAGTTTTGATGAAGAAAGACAGGTAATTGTAGTGGCACCGGTTAGAAATTGACATTTTGGCCAGGTCTGGCAGAATGAAAAGAACCAATGACGCGACTGACAATCGCCGAGGTAGAAGAGGGAAGAATGAGACCAAAGTAGGGTGGCACCGCGAATACGCAATACTCACTATTGTAATCGCCCCTGCACAAGTATTAATTAACTAATATTTGTGGAGGGACGATTTTTCGTTTCTCCGTAACTCAAAAACTATATGACTAGAACATTAATTGGTGATCTTAATAAAAATGTAGGTGAGACTTGTACTATTCAAGGCTGGATTGATGTTGTCCGTGATCAAGGCAAGATGGCCTTCTTTGATTTTCGTGACCGTACAGGGAAGGTACAAGGGGTTGTGTTTGGCAAACCTGACGTGCTTGAAGTGGCAAAAACCACGCGCCCTGAATGTGTTGTCCAAATAACTGGTATCGTTAACAAGCGACCCGAAAAAATGATAAACGCCGGTATACAAAACGGTGATATTGAACTTGAAATCACCGAAATTATTGTTCTCAATTATGCTGAGGTGCTACCTTTCCCAATTAATGAAGATACGATAGTCGTAGACGAAGCTGCTCGTCTCAAATACCGCTACCTTGATCTACGTAATAGTCGTATGCAAAAGAATGTTCGGGCTCGTCATACTATCCAAAAGTTCGTCCGTAATCGTCTTGATGCTGAGGCATTTGTAGAAGTTGAGACTCCGCTTCTTTCAGCACCAACACCCGAAGGTTCTCGGTCATATGTTGTACCGTCACGCTTGAATCATGGTACCTTCTACTCATTGCCACAGTCTCCGCAACAATATAAGCAACTTTTGATGGTTGGCGGTTTTGAACGTTACTATCAGTTCGCTCGCTGTCTACGCGACGAAGACTCACGCGGTGATCGACAGCCAGAGTTCACGCAGCTCGACCTTGAGATGTCTTTTGTACAAGAAGAAGATGTAATGAAACTAAATGAGCGACTCCTCATTGAACTCATACAAACCCACTACCCTGAAAAACGTATTCAGCAGATACCATTCCCACGGATGACCTACCATGAGGCAATGGAGAAATATGGTAATGACCGACCGGATATTCGTGAGGATAAAAATGATTCGAACCTTTTAGCCTTCCTTTGGGTCACTGATTTTCCTGCCTTTGAGAAGACAGGCGAAGACAATGTCGACGGGACCGGTGAATGGACTTTCACCCACAACCCGTTTGCAAAGGTAAAAGACGAATATCTGACAGACTTTATGGCCGGTGTAAATATCGAAAGTCTTATCAGTACCCAATACGATATTACTCTCAACGGTTTTGAAATTGGTGGCGGTAGTATTCGCAATCATAAAGCAGAATGGCAAAAGAAGGCTCT
>CALMKR010000179.1 GCA_937867625.1 uncultured bacterium
CGCGAGGCACAGCATGCACTATTGAAGGTGCTTGAAGAGCCACCAAAGACGACGTCGTTTTATATTATCTTACCGTCAATTGCGAGTTTGTTACCGACGGTGCTTTCGCGCGTAATAATCGTTGCTGGTGATACGGTGGGAGAAAACCAGTACCCGCTCTTTGGTGCCTTTGTGGAGAGTACGATAGCCGCTCGCCTTGAAATGATTGCCGATATAGGGAAGCGCAAGGCTGATCAAGATTACGACGCATTCTACGATGGGCTGGTTGCGTACGCATCACAGGTGAGTGAACCTGCGGTGCTGTCTGCAGTAGACTTTGCATTACGCTTTCTGCGTCAAAAAGGCGCAGCCAAGAAGATGATTTGGGAGCATTTGGCGCTTATGCTCCCAGTCAAGGTAAAGTAATAAACTGTGGTATACTCAACCTTAATCTAGTAGTAGTTAGACTTTGTATATGGATGAAACTGAAAAAAAGCGATTTACTGATATTGTCGAATGGCTCGATAAGGAGTTTTCTACGATTCGGACCGGCCAAGCGACACCAACTCTCCTTGATGGTGTGCGGGTTGAAAGCTACGGCTCTATGTTGCCACTCAATCAGGTTGGTTCTGTGGGTATTGAAGATGCGCGCACACTCCGTATCTCGCCCTGGGATGCTACCCAAGTAAAGGCGGTGGAAAAAGCTATCGCTGATGCCAACCTTGGCTTGTCAGTTATGGCGGATAGTTCAGGTGTACGTGTCATTTTTCCAGAACTAACCGGTGAGCGCCGTCAGCAGTTGGTGAAGCTCGCGAAGAGTAAGCTTGAAGATGCTCGAGTGTCTGTAAAAGCGGTCCGTGACGACATTATGAAGGCGATTGATGCTGCAGAGAAGTCTGGCGACATGAGTCAGGATGATAAGTTTACACAAAAGGAAGAAGCTCAGAAGCTGGTAGATGCTGCGAATCGAGCATTAGAGGCTCGTTTCGGAGAGAAGGAAGCTGAAATTAGTCGCTAGTAATTAACTGTCCCTATCATGACCATTTTGATCTTCCTTGTTGTTCTTGTTGTACTGATTTTGGTGCATGAGTGGGGGCATTTTATTACGGCCAAGTGGACCGGAATGCGAGTGGATGAATTTGGGATTGGCTTTCCACCAAAGCTCTTTTCGTGGCGCAAAGGGGAGACAGTCTATTCACTCAACGCACTACCGATTGGTGGTTTTGTAAAAATCCTCGGTGAAAACGGTGATGGTGATGGGGAAGTGTTGTCGGTTGCTGATCAAGCTCGGACCTTTAGTGCCCGGCCAAAGTGGGCACAGGCAGTTGTACTCGTTGCAGGTGTGACGATGAACATCTTGTTGGCGTGGGCGGTTCTCGTAGCTATCTTGATGATCGGAACGGATGTCCGAGTTGGCACTGATAGTGTCGCTCCCGATGCATCGCTCTTAATTCTTGGTGTCGTACCAGGTAGTCCAGCTGCTGACTTGCCACTCAAAGCCGCCATCCTCAAGATCTCTCATGGAGAAGAAGTCCTCATTGCTCCCACTCCTGAATCATTCCGTGAATTTGTAAAAGCGGGTGATGGTACACCTGTAACAATTACCTATCGTGCCGGTGAGGTGGACGAAGTGGTCACTATCACGCCAGAGCGTGGTATTGATGCAGCAAATCCTGACATAGCCATCCTGGGGGTTGATACCGGCTACCTCGAAAACCAGCGTTATGCTTTTGGTCCGGCCATAGTTGAAGGGACAAAGCAGGCAGCATATATGCTCAAGGCTATTACCGTTGGTCTTGTAACTCTGCTCGGGAATGCGATAGTAGGTAATGCTGATTTCTCACAAGTGACTGGACCAGTTGGTATTGTCGAACATGTAGGTGCGGCGGCAGCTTTTGGGTTCACCTCACTGTTGTACTTCACCGCGGTCATATCACTGAACCTCGCGGTCATTAACCTGCTTCCAGTGCCCGCACTTGATGGGGGACGGCTCGTCTTTGTAGCGATTGAAGCCATCACGAAGCGTCCAATTAACCCAGTCTGGGCTGGCCGTCTCAATCTGCTTGGCTTTGCTGCACTTATGCTTCTTATGGTTATCGTTACCTATAATGATATCGTTAAGCTATTTTAAGGTTCTGGACATAACAAAATAGTTGTTTTGGCCATTGATTCGGGGATGTGGTACACTCTAAAGACTTATTCGGAGGTAATTTTACCTTACCGAATTAACCATTTCACACACCAAAGTAATCTTTTGGCTACAAAACTACGCTTCGTCCTCACCATATCTCGATATGACTCGGACTCCAGCTTGTTTTTCGCTCAAAATATTACTTGGTGTTATAGTGAAAGCGTTAATTAGGAAAGGTAGTAGGATTTTTATGCGCCAATCAAAGCTCTTCACCAAGACAAAAAAAGAAGTACCAGCTGATGAAACGTCGAAGAACGCTCAGCTCTTGCTGCAGGCGGGCTTTATCTACAAAAACATGGCCGGAGTGTACACCTTCTTGCCGCTTGGTCTTCGTGTTATCGAAAAAATCAACACGATTATTCGTCGTGAGATGGCAGCAATTGGTACACAGGAAATGTACATGCCGAGTCTCCAAAACCCCGAACTCTGGAAGAAGAGTGATCGTTGGAGTGATGAACTTGTTGATGTATGGTTCAAGTCCGAGCTCCGTGCTGGTGGTGACGTCGGGTTTGCCTGGACTCACGAAGAGGTAATCACTGATGTGATGCGACAGTACGTAGCCTCCTACAAAGACCTCCCGTTTGCGGCCTACCATATCCAGACGAAGTTCCGTAATGAGATGCGCGCGAAGAGTGGCATCATGCGGACGCGTGAGTTTTGGATGAAAGATGCCTACTCATTTTCAGCAGACGAAGCTCAGCATAATGCCTACTACGAAGCATGTGCCTTGGCCTACATGCGCATCTTTACTGAGATCGGTATTGGTGACAAGACCTACAAGACCTTTGCCTCAGGTGGAGCTTTCACTAAGTTCTCTCACGAATTCCAAACACTCGCCGAAGCTGGTGAGGATATTGTGTATGTCTGTGAAGAAAAGGGTATTGCCGTGAATGCTGAAGTGTTGGCGGACGCAGACCTGAGCGAACTTGGCGTTACTCGCGAAGAACTCGTCGAGCGTAAGAGTATTGAAGTTGGAAACATCTTCTCACTCGGTACAAAGTTCTCTGAAGCGATCGGTCTCATGTTTAAAGATGAAGCCGGAACCGACCGGCCAGTTATCATGGGCTCATATGGTATTGGTCCGGCCCGAGCTATGGGTACTGTCGTTGACTTGCTCAGTGACGACAAGGGTATTGTCTGGCCAAAGAGTATTGCACCGTACCTCGTACACCTCGTGGCACTTAATAACGAAGAGGGCGAAATCCGTGATTGGGCTGATGGTCTCTATGCCAACCTGCAAGCGGCTGGGGTTGAGGTGCTTTACGATGACCGCGATGCACGGGCCGGTGAGAAGTTCGCAGACAGTGACCTTATTGGTCTCCCATACCGCGTGGTCGTGAGTAAAAAAGGTAAAGCTGAAGGCCTCTACGAAGTCGTCGAGCGCGCCACTGGCGAGGTGAAGAAGGTAAGTGAAACAGAACTTTTTGCACTCCTTGGAGTAGCCACTATATAATATGGCCAAAATGTCGCGTTTCATTCAAAAGATCCTTGGATCTTTCTCGACCGATATCGGTATTGATCTCGGTACCGCCAATACCCTCATGTATGTCAAAGGCAAGGGGATTGTTCTTAATGAACCAACGATTGTGGCGGTCAATAAAAAGACCGGTCAGCTGGTGGCGGTAGGGAACGAAGCGCGCGTCATGCAGGGTCGCACGCCGAGTCATATCGAAGTGGTACGACCGCTTGTTGATGGCGTCATCTCAGACTTTGAGGTGACCGAAGAAATGCTCGCCTATCTCATCAACAAAGTGCGAAGTGAAATGCGTACCTTTATTGCGCCGCGCGTGCTTGTGGGTGTACCATCAGGTATCACGAACGTTGAAATGCGAGCCGCTCGCGACGCGGCGCGTAATGCCGGAGCGCGTGAAGTCTTCCTTATCGAGGAACCGATGGCGGCAGCAATCGGGGCGAAGCTCCCGATTGGTAAGGCGGCCGGCAACATGATTATTGATATTGGGGGTGGTACCACTGATATTGCTGTCATCTCCATCAATGGTATCGTCGTGGCCAAAAATCTCCGCGTCGCTGGTGACCATCTCACCGCTGCTATCATGTCGTACATTCGCGACCAGTTTAAGGTGTATGTTGGAGAAAAGACGGCCGAAGATGTCAAAATTCTCCTCGCTGCTATCGAAGCGCCCGAAGGCGGGAAGGAACACGTGGTGCGTGGTCGTGATGTGATTACCGGCCTCCCTCGCGAAGTAGTCATCACCGATAGTGATGTCCGCGACGCGATTGCCTCGCAGGTAGACACAATTGTGGAGTCTGTTCGCTCAGTTCTCGAGCAAACACCACCCGAGGTGATGGCAGACATTATGCAGCGTGGTATACATATATCAGGTGGCGGGGCACTTATTCCGGGTTTGAAGCAGTTGCTCGAAGAAGTACTCGAAGTACCAGTTATCATCGTCCCTGATCCGTTGCGAGCAGTGATTCGAGGAGCGGGTATCGTCATTGAGAACTTGGAACTATATGAAGAATTACTTATCGACAAAGAAGGGGAACTCTCGCCAACACTCCTTACCTAAAGGAGTTCGCATTACTGTACTCCTCTTGGTAGCGGGACTGGTACTTTTGTATATTGTGCCAAAGCTCATCTTTGGTGTGGTTTCAGTCGTGTTATATCCCTTTGAATCGATGCGCTCATGGATTCTTGAGTCACAAGATTCGCTCCCGTATTACTTGCGTGATCGTCACGAACTGGTCAAACATATCGAAGAGCTCGAGCAGCAAGTCGCCGTCAGTGGCGGCACCGAAAACACCCTGACGAAACTGAAGACCGAAAACGAACAGTTTCGGCTTCTCTGTGAGGCGGTTCCTGATGAGCGAGTGATTGCTCGGGTAGTGGGTCGTCCGCCAAAACTGCCATACGACGTGGTGATGCTCGACCGCGGGAAGAATCATGGGGTAGTCGAAGAGGCACCGGTATTTGTGGGCAGTGATCAAATCATTGGCTATGTTTCGCGCGTGTACGAACGTACCTCACTCGTCACGCTCGTGTCAACAGCACAGTTTGAATCAATGGCGTATGTTATTGGGCCAAATATTTATACCTACGCCCGTGGTGTCGGGGGTGGGATGATGCGAGTGGTAGTACCGCAGGGTATACCGCTCGCTGTTGGGGATACGGTGATTTTACCCGCCATTGACTCGGGTGTATATGGCACTATTGCATACATCGAGACCTCACCAACCCAGCCAGAGCAATACGGCTACGTGCCGATGACGAACAATCTCCAAAGTGTGCAATATGTCTCAGTCGGACGCGAGCCAATTGTCCCGCACTCGTACGAAGAAGCCGAGGCCTTGGTTGATGATCTTCGCTCTTCGCTCTTCACTGTTGATCTACCCCCGGGCGTACTGGTGTCTCCTGAACTCGCAAGTAGCACCGCTGCGACCACCAGTAGCACGACCGCAACCACCACCCCATAATCACTATGTCCTCTTGGTACCTACGAATTTTGTTTTTTGTCGCCACCACCCTCTGCTTTTTGTACGGGGCGTATATTGTGGGGCTGATTTTTGTCGGTTTCCTAGCACTCCAATATCGTGCGTATGAGTTTGTGGCGCTCGCGTTTTGTATTGATTGCTATTTTTCGCCCGAGCCGATTATGTTTTGGTATACCGCTGTTGTCACCGCAGTCGTATTTTTGGGTATTGTTCTTCAGCCGTTCATTCGCCGTAATCATCGTTACGAAACATGAGTTTCTGGCGCCGCAAAACACAACAAACAGTCGAGTTCGACGAAATCCTCATGGATGTGTCGAACCTGCCGGCTTTTAACACCGGTCGTCTTGAAGGACGGCGCGAGCTACCAATTACCAAACGGAGCATCTTCTTGATTGGCCTTATTTTCTGTCTTATTGCAGTAGCTTTTCTCTCGAAGATTTATAGTCTTCAAATTGTGGAGGGAAACAAGTATCGTGAGATCAGTGAAAACAATAGTTTGAATCGTACGGTGATTATTGCCGAGCGGGGAGTGGTGTACGACCGTCGCGGTGAGCTTATTATTTGGAACGAGCCAGACTTCACGGGACAGTACTCATTTCCGGTTCGTGCCTACACAGATCGTCTCGGTATGGGGCAGCTCATTGGCTACGTCAGCTATCCGCAAAAAGATAAAAAGGGTGTGTACTTCCGGACTGAGTATGTCGGTCGCACTGGCGTCGAAAGTGCGTTTGAATCGTATCTCCACGGCCAAAACGGCGAGCAAATAATCGAAGAGGATGTACACGGCACCGTCGTCGGTGAACACGCGCTTAAAGCGCCGATACCGGGCGGTGAACTCCATCTCTCGGTTGATGCTGGACTCTCTGAAGCGATGTACCAGATTATTTCGACCTCCAGTGCCCAGGCTGGCTTCCGCAGTGGTGCTGCTGCCATCATGGATGTACATACCGGTGAGATTATCGCGATGACAAGCTTCCCGTCTTATGACCCTGAGGTTATGGCTGATGGCGATAACACCGATTTGATTTCGTCCTATAACACGGACGACCGTCTGCCGTTTCTCAATAAGGTCGTGAGTGGTGTCTATACGCCCGGTTCGATCGTAAAGCCCTTTGTGGCCTATGGAGCCCTCGCCGAAGATATCATTAGTCCGAACAAAGAAATTGTTTCAACTGGTGAAATTGTCATCCCAAACCCGTACAATCCTGATCAGCCATCGATTTTCCGCGACTGGCGGGCGCACGGGGTCATGACCATGCGTGAAGCAATTGCCTTTTCTTCAAACGTCTACTTCTATATCGTTGGTGGCGGCTTTGGTGATCAAAAGGGTCTCGGTATCACCAAGCTCGCTGAGTACTACCGCAAATTTGGGATGGGGAGTATCACCGGTATCAATCTCGCCACCGAACAAGAGGGTGTCGTGCCAGACCCAGAGTGGAAACAAAAGACCTTTGATGATGATTGGCGCCTCGGTGACACGTACTTCACCTCTATTGGGCAGTACGGCTTTCAGGTGACGCCACTGCAGATGCTCCGTGCGTATGCGGCGCTTGCTAATGGCGGACAGCTCCTCACACCACACGTGATGAAAGGACAGGTGAGTTCTTCAACCGACCTCGGCTTGAATCCAAACTATCTCCAGATAGTGCACGAAGGTATGCGCAAGACGGTGATTTATCCAGGGGGTACAGCGCGCGGTCTCGAGCGCAGTGATGTCGCGATTGCGGCGAAATCAGGTACGGCCGAAATTGGTGCCGGCAATGCGTACGTGAATTCTTGGGCGGCTGGCTTTTGGCCGTACGAGGAACCACGCTACGCATTTATCCTCATGATGGACAAAGCGCCACGCAGTAATGCGCTCGGTGCGTCCCGTATTATGGGTGGCGTGATGGAGTGGATGGCACAAAATCGCCCGGAGTATTTGAACCCAACGACGACACCGATGATAGGTGGATAAGTGGCTCGGTTGACCATAGTCCGGAAGTCCGTATAATAGTGTCACATTACTTCCATAACGTTCTATATGACTGACCAGCAATCGTTCTTGACTCCCGAAAAGTTCACCGAACTTAAACACGAGCTCGATCACCTCAAAACCGTCCGCCGCAAAGAAGTGGCAGAGTCACTCGAATACGCTCGTAGTCTCGGCGACCTCTCAGAAAACGCTGAATACCAAGAAGCGCGCGACATGCAGGCCGCGATTGAGGAACGTATCACTCACCTCGAAAAGGTTATTAAAGAAGCGAAGATTGTCTCACACGACAAGAAGGGTGATATCGTCGTTATGGGTTCTACCGTGACGATTGTGAAGGACAAAGAAAAAGACGGACGCACCTACACCATGGTTGGTTCCGAAGAAGCGAACATCCACGAGCACAAGCTTTCATACCTCTCACCACTTGGTGAAGCCCTCATGGGGAAGGCGAAGGGCGATGAGTTTGTGTTTGAGACTCCTGCAGGAAAGCAAAAATACAAAGTACTTAAAGTCGAGTAACAGCTGTCCACAAAATCCTCATCTACTTTGTTGCGCTGCGTTCGACACCTGTCAACGTACAAAGCGTACGCCTCCAGGCGTCTCACTGGCGCGCCTCGTAGCTGAAGCATTTTGAGAACAGCTTAATGACTAAGAGTTACTGTTGTTACGGAAGAATTATGGAAGAAACGAAAGGACGGCACCTACGGTGCCGTCCTTTCGTTTGGTTGCTTCCAGAAAATCTGATTTTGCGCTACTATAGCAGTATTATGTCGAGCGAAATTATCGAAGAGCGCCGCCGCAAGCGCGAACTATTACGAGCTGCTGGTCAAGATCCATATACTGCAAAGGCCAACAAGACCCATACAGGGAGCGAGGTTTTGGCGCAGTTTGAAGCGCTTGTAGCAGGCAATACTGCAGTCACTATCGCCGGGCGCGTTATGGCGGTTCGTCTGCATGGTGGGTCAGCTTTTGTGGATGTCTTTGATGGTACACAAAAG
>CALMKR010000180.1 GCA_937867625.1 uncultured bacterium
TACAGATATTCTCGATGGTGCTCGCCGTCGTGGTTTAGGCTTTTCTGGTATTCCTCTTGGCGAACAAGCTCAGTATCATGCTACCCAGTATCTACCAGCAGCAGCGAAGCTCCGAACTTCATTCAATGATCGACAAAATACCCTACAGGGTACACTCGCTAGTCTTGATGCAAACAATTATGCACAGGCTAATGATATTTATAACCAGGAACGTAACTTTGCTGAACAACAGCGACAATTTGATTTGAATTATGCTTTGCAGAAACAATCCGCAGCAGGTTCAGCGGGTAGCGGTAGTGCATTAGCAAGTCTCTTTGGAGGTAGCGCAGCATCAGCGACACCAGCAGCAGCGAAACTAGTACAGCGAGCCGATAAAGGGTTTAACTTTACTGATGGTGCAGGACAAAGTATAAGCGCTGCACAGTACGCACAACTCAAAGGCATTCCTTTCCGTGACCTTCTAACTGATCTTGCAAAAGCAGGAGATAAAGGCGCACAGCAAGCACTAGGATTTGTCGGTAACGATCTAGGATATGACCCGTCTAAGATTGGTAACCTAGGTAGTTTGTATAACGCACTTGTATGGGGAACTGGCAGAAGCTTTACGGGCGGCGCTTCTGCTCCGCTAAATGTACCAGGGCTTAAAGCAGCGGGACAACAGCAGTCGCTACCAGCAGGATTGAGGCTAGGCTAATGAATCCACTAGATAAGTATAACCAGATGGCTGATGTAACAAGTCTTGACCTGCTTAAAATGCAGCAGTTGAGGAATCAACTTGCAAAACAAACTCCACAAGCACAAAAAAAGAAAGGTGGTCGTGGCGGTATACTTTCGTCTCTTATATCTGAAACGGGTGGAATTGGCGGAGCATTAGGCGGTGCATCAGCAGGTGCTGCTATTGGCTCAGTAGTGCCAGTACTCGGAACAGCCCTCGGTGGTCTGATCGGAGCTGGTGTAGGTGGATTCTTGGGCGGTACTGGTGGACGAGTCGTAGAAAACAAAGTACGTGATAACCGTATTGGTTTAGGCGATGCTCTCAAAGAAGGTGCTGTATCGGGGATTATGAGTGCAGGTCCTTTACGTCTTGCAAAGCTCGCGGGTGGAACAGTGGCAGGTAAAGCTGCTGGTCTTGGATTAAAAGAAGCTCTAGCACTTGGAACAGAAAAAGCTGTAGCACCAGGTGTGATTGCTAAAGTAGGCAGCAAACTTACAAACTCTGGTGAAGGTGCAATCACTAAGGCACTTGGACTTACGAAAGTACAAAAGAATGCCATTCTTAAAGACACTGGTGAAACAGCGGGTAAGATTGCACGTAGATACGGCGTGTTTGATGCAGCAGGGGTACAAACTGCTAAAGATAGTCTATTCGGTGAATTTGATAATGTCGTTAAAAACATTGGACAAATACCAAAAAGTGAAATTGAAGCATCGCTTAAAAAGCGTATTGCTACTCTTTCTTCACAACTTCCTAGCGAGTCAAAGAACATGGCTAAGACACTATCCAAAGAAGCAAACTCACTACTTAAAAATATGGGCGATACGGTTGATGCTGCTGAACTTAATACTATCCGTGGTCAATTCGATAAGCTTGTGAACTACACCGCTAAAACGACAGACCCTAATAAATATGGCGTAAACAAGCGTATTGCAGATGCACTTCGTGAAACACTACAAAAAACAGGCGATGCAGCGGGTGTTAAATCATCAACTGGTCTATCTCTCAAAGACTTAGGTATGGAGATTCGCAAACTTGATAAGTTGGGCGTACAAGCAGCCAAGAATGTTGAAGGCGCTGGCGGTAGTTCTGTATTAGGCTTGCGAAACTTGCTAGGTGCTGGCGCTGGTGGTGGTGTTGGTGGCGTTCCTGGGGCGGCTGTTGGAGCCGTAACTACGGGACTAGCCAATAATCAGGGTATACGAAAAGCAACTGCCAAGGGAGCAGTTAACTTAGGTGAAAAACTGGCATCTAAGGGTGGATTTGGAGCAGGAAGTATAATAGGTAACAATTTAGTTGCAGATGTGCTTAAAAGCGGTCAATCATCAGTAAATAACCAGAGCAATAGCATTAGCGGCCCAAGTACAATAAACGACCAGAATAGTGTCCAAAACATGGATACACCATACACTCAAAATGACACATCTGCAAGTACTCAAGTTAATGACAATCCATTCGCCCCTGAAAATATCCAGGCAAACATAGCTAAGCTTGTGCAGGGCGGTGCTACAAATAAGGACGTGTTAGAGTACCTAAACATCGCTAAAACCGTTCAGAGCCTTTCTCCGCAGTCTACAGCGACTAAGCTTAATGCGACACAACTACAGCAAGCTAATAACTCTGTATCAGCGCTTAATGACATTGGATTGATTCGACAGACACTCTCCGAGAATCCAAATACCTCTAAGCTCAATTCGTTACCTGGCGGTTCGTTTACAAAGAACCTAACAGGTACGGCTAACTATGAAGCAGCTCGTCAGAATGTCGCAGATGCATTAGGGCGCTTGCGATCAGGTGGTGCCATAAACGCCGACGAAGAAAAGCGATTCTTAGGTTTGCTCCCTGGCACGTTTGATTCACCAGATGTAGCAGAACAAAAGCTTGCACGACTTGAAGCTTTATTCGGACAATTCGCTAATCCTGTTGTAAGCGCACAAGATACACAGTCAGGCGATCTTGCATCTATCCTTGCTTCTTACGGTCAATAGCGCCACGACTGGAACGTAAGCGCTATATGTGATATACTTAGTGAGGTACCGCTCCCTGCACTTATATCGTTGAGACATGTGCAGGGAGCTTTTCTATTTAGCTTATGTATGATATAATGTAACTAAGTTGTCTCAACGATAACTCATTCTGGACTTCGGTCTACCAGTCTTAGTAAATCTGAAACTCGGAGATAGGATTTGCAAAATAAGAAGAGATTCTATTTTGTGAGTCCTCTTTTTATTACAAACACTTTGTTGACGGCCGTCCAAAGTCAAATATCAACAATACCTCGCAGGAGGTTTACTTAAGCATGGATTTGACAATGGAAATAGACAAAATAATCGCCTCACGTAAACAGTTAACTGTTAATAGTGAGAAGTTAGTAGTCAATAGTCAGTTGACTACTAAGCTGTTAACAGACAAAGAAATAGCATACTGCCTTAACAACGTCACTGATCTTATGAACCCAGGGTGGGAGCCGTGGTATAGGCTCCGGCTGTATAAACTAGGCGTATCAGAGTTTATGGAACGAGCAGAGAAGTCGCGTAAATACGGACGGGATAAACGCAAGTATTTCTCTAATCTTCTAAAAAGGTATTGACATTTATAAACATATGCGCTATAATATATACATTAGCTTAGATAAGTATAAAGAAAAGATACTGCTTAGCTAAAAAGAAGTAAAACATACTGAATGGGTACCTACCGCCGGGTAGAGAGCCGCCAGCCACCTCTAGCAGGTGGTTTTCTTTTATACTTAAACGCCGACGGGAAAAGACCACTAGATGTGGAACCGTCGGCAACCTGATTATACTCTAAAGACAAGCAATTTAGTCCAAAATAATGTATAATAGATAGTGACTAAAGACGGTGTGCTTCTACTTGAATGGGTACATTCACTAAAAACACCGTATCATCTGGTTCTATAATTTATGCCTCAGATCACAACACACTAGGTGATCTTATTGCTGCTGTTCTGAATGGCAGTGTAGACTCTACAAACCTTGCAGATAACGCCGTCACTACGGCTAAGATTGCTGACAGTGCCCTCACTCGCCCAAAGGTTGATTGGTCAACATTCTCCAATAATATTAAATCTGCACTAAACACATCAGCCCCCACCCTTAGCAACACTAGCCAAGATTTAGCTAGTTGTGGACTAACACTCAGTTTTACTTCATCAGGTACTTCATACGCGCTTGTGACCGTATCTCTCGGCATTGGCTCTACGACTGATTTTGAGTTTCAACCAGAGATAAGGCTCGGTGGTTCGGTACAGAAAACCCTTACTCCCAACGCAGCTCTTACTAGCGCAGGCGGACGTGCTAGCGTAAGGTCATTTTCGTACAAAATAACACTAGCGGATGGCTCTAACACAATTTCTGCCGGAGTCAATCTTTCTTCCTCAACAACAGCAACGCTACCAATCGGCGGTGGATGTATATCCGCAATTGTATTTGGAAATATAACCGCATAATTATGACCCAAATAAGTAACAAAGATATCTACGAACTCATTAACGAGTTTAGAAGCGAGGTAAAAGATACCTATGTTACGAAAGACTCTTTTGAACCTGTTAAGAAAATCACCTATGGACTCGTTGCACTTGTACTTGTCGCTGTTGTTGGTGCACTCCTCGCACTTGTCGTAGTTAAAACAGATCGCTCTTCAATTCAGGCTTCGTCGTTAAACCTTAAATAAGGAGGGCTCATGGCTACTCAGCTACGCTCACCAAACCTAAACACCACAGACCTGCATGGATGGTGCCTACGTCTTGTATTACACGCCTATGGGTTCAATACGGGTGCAGACTTTGCGCGTCAGGAATGGGACAGAAACACTACAAAACATACAGACGCACTCCCCGATGTTATGGTACCAGTTTTCTATAGCTGGACAGGGACAATAGACGGCATCACAAGAGACTGGGGTGATGTTGCTATATGGGTGCCGGGACGGGGCGTATTTGGTACACCTCAACGTGGGGCAGGAAACTCAAACCGATGGGACGCAAGCGTAGAAGCTCGTAGAGCATGGCTTGGTGGTGGCGCTCAATATCTTGGCTGGACGGAACAACTTAACGGAACGCAGCTCGTACAACTTAATACACAAGGAGGCAGTATGACAATATCTATTAAACATGTAGACAAGGTTCTAAAGATGGGACTTCGCCGTGAACCTACCGCAGAAGAACTGAATAACCCCGCTTTTCAGAACAGCCCAGAACTGCTTATAGACACCGTATGGAACAACGGCGGCGGTCAAAGCTATGAACAAGTTAAAACCCAGATATTCAACGAGGGCGATCGGAAGAATGTAAACATATGGCTGTACGGAGAGGATAAACTTCTTTATCCAGCAGCTATCGGTATGCAATACAAAGACGCAATTGGAGCCATCTTTACCTCTAAAGAATATGCCGACTCCATAAAACAGGAATACGTCCCTTATACCCTACCTAATTTATATGTAAAGAAAGGATAAGTATGGGAACAAAGAAAAAGAAGAAGTGTTGAAACGAACCCCAATTCATTTGGGGGCGTAAGCCATCATTTAAATACTATTCAGGAAGAAGGACTATGAACAAAGTAACGAAAGACATCATCACAAGAGCTTTAAAGACCTTTGTACAAGCGTTTATTGCTTCACTAGCAGTCGCTACACAGACCGACACAAACAACTACAAGGCAATCGTCATTGCAGCAGTTGCAGCAGGTGTATCAGCCGTGTGGAACCTGTTACTGACACTCAAGAAGGTATAGCGTGAGATACCCGACTCGCAACGGATTGGCAGTGCCACCGGAGGAGTTGGGTTTTGTACCCACCGAACACGTACGCAGAAAAACTAATTCCCATCACCTTTATTTTGATCGTGCATGGTATCAAGACAAGCGGATAAGACAGGTATTCCGCAGTCTTGTGCCTCACGTACAAACACTATGGATACCCGACCACGAAGCGCTCCATGAAACATTCTCTGCTCCTATCATGCCGAGAGACGCACTAATGATAGACGTTGTAGATGAGTATCTCGCACTACATGGAGTT
>CALMKR010000181.1 GCA_937867625.1 uncultured bacterium
CCAGTAGAACTACAATGTCACAAGCCAGAGAGCCTATGGACCGTATGAGACTGGGTAAGGTGGTGCAATACCCAACTACTTGCAGTTCTCCATGGTGCTGTGGTAATCCTCGTCTCCGTGAAGGAGACACTTACCGTGACAAAGGTATGTTCCAACGTTTATTACAGGAAGAGTGAGTATGAAACAAAAAGTGATTAACTTCTTTGCTGGCCCTGGGGCTGGTAAAAGTCGTTTGGCAACAAGGACATTTTCGGAGCTGAAATTCCGTGATGTGACTTGTGAATTGGCCTTGGAGAAAACCAAAGAACACGAATGGGAAGGACGAACAGGTAAGGTTCGCCAGAACCAGGATTACATCTTTGCCAAACAGCATTTCCAGATGCGACGTCTAGAAGGAGAAGTGGAGTTCATCGTTACTGATGCTCCTATTTTATTAACCTTAGCCTATGGTGATCCTAATTACCTTCCCAGCCTTATGAACGTAGCGATTGAAGCTCATGAACGTTTCGAGAACTTCAATTTTTTCGTTCGCAGAGGCCCCGGTTATGACTCTAAAGGTCGTGGTCAGACAAGAGAGGAGTCAGTAGGATTAGACGAAAACATTCACAAGATTTTGACCGATCTAAAGATACCTTTTGTGGCAATCAACAGTATCCGTGAATCCGCCGACATGGTTGCTAACTATGTTCGTACTTATAACCAGATGGGTAAAAGCAATGAAGATGCCCAACGTCACTTTTTGAAAAGCCAAACGCTATGAATTCCACATCTACACAACCTGGCAACCCTATGCCATTACAGCCTTCCGTTGGCTCTTTCCGCATCAACCAGGAACCCCCAACGTTCTTCGTCGACATGGACGAAGTGGTGGCCGACTGGTTTGCCCTGGCCCGCACATACATGCCGGAGATCATTAACAATGCCAGCAACTTCCAATGGCCTGACCTCTACGCTCTGGCACCAAACCTGTACCGGGATTTGCCACCCACCAAGGACATGCATGAACTCTGGGACTACGTGAAGAAGTACAACCCCGTCATGCTCACTGCTATTCCTCGTCGCTGGTCGTGGCCTAAGGTCACACAGCACAAGCGGGAATGGATGGCAGAGCATATCGGTGCTCATGTCGAAGTTCGTTTTGGTCCTCACGCTGAAGACAAGCAG
>CALMKR010000182.1 GCA_937867625.1 uncultured bacterium
CCACCGGCAATAATGGGGAGGTGTTGTTTAGCAGCAATATCACCTATTGCCGCTTTCGCATCACGGACAAAATCACTCGCATTGTAGACAGTCGCGGGGTCGGCGATATCAAGGAGGTGATGGGGTATGCCTTGCATCTCATCCTTCGTCACCTTGCCACTCCCGATATCAAGTCCACGATATACCTGTCTGCTATCAGCTGAAATTACCTCGCCGGCAAAGGTTTGGGCTAGTTTGATAGACAAAGACGTCTTACCAGAAGCGGTTGGTCCGACGATGATAATGAGAGGCTGTTTGTCCATGGCTTGTAGCGGCAGTGTAGCAAAAATAGCAGAAAAAGAAATGCCACGTCCTAAAAGGACGTGGCTAGTTCGAGTGCTAGCATAGCTTGCGCTTCCTCCGGTGTCGCAAAGAGTGCTAGCGGTGGCACAAATAGATTTGGCGTTAGCCATTTCCCGCAAGTACCATTATGAGTACCGTTTGGTGCGCTACTGTAGAGTCCGGACGTGTAGCAGAGCACCAAAGGAGCTCTGAACGGCCAGCAGGTTCGCTTTGATACTCCAATGAGACAGGGATATTGGAGAACGTAGTCGCATGGAGTACAGACGAAGTAACACTTTACTGGTGGTGGCATCTTGGTCCCTCGTTTTTATAAAGAACAAACCAGGCTTGGCGCCTGGTTCTTGTTTACAACGGAGTTTTTGAAGGAAAATCAGTTACACACAAAGCCAAGCGCGAAGCCACGAAGTGGCATCCATGTCGACATAAACTTTGTTGTAGAGCGGCTGTAGGTCATAAATTGATTGTAGCAGGGTACAAAAAATATGCAAAGGTTAAACCCGTTAGAGATTATTGGAGGCTTATCAATCCGTGGTGTCTAGATTTTCTAGAATCAAATTTTACTTTTTATAATAAACAGCTGCTAAATCTCTAACGGGTTAAATAAAAAAGAAGGCCGCCCCAGGGTGAGCCGGGGCGGCGGTAGTGATGCTTACTTGTCGTAGCCGACGGAACGCTTATAGGCAGCGAGCGTAGCCGGATACTCCATGATGACCTCGTGCTGGGTGCGGGTCAGGTAGCCTTGCCCGAGTGCCCACTCCATGAGGTGTTCGAACTCCCAGACTGCATGAAGCGTGATGCCTCTGGCAGCCAGTCTCGCCCTGGCGTCGGCGCTGCGGTTGAGGAAGACGAGAAGGTCGGTTACGCTACCTCCGACACCCTCGATAGCGCCGATGGCCAGATTCTTCGTCAACAGGCTCGCCACCAGGTCATCCACGAGAAGGGTGTTTTGCCACGCGCCTTGGCTGCTCTCGTCGAGCGCAAGCGGACGCTTTCCCGGCACGATTTTCTTGAGGCGAATCCGCTTCGGAAGCAGATTGCGATCAAGACTTGATGCCCGCTCCATGATATCGAGCATTTCGTCGAGGAACGGGTCGCCGGCAGCCGGAATAGAACAGATGGGCCGAGAGGTCGTGAAGAGCTTGTTGCGCTTGCAGAGCTGATGCATGGACAGGGCGATCCAGACAATGTCTTCCTTGGTGAGCACCCCCTCTTTCACCCCATCGGGCCGAAGATTGAGGTAGAACGGCGACAGTGGCGCCTCGGGCAAGTCGTCGTGGAGAGCGATCTTGAAGCCTGTTTCGAGGTCGATCTTGAAGCTTCCTCCTTCGAAGATGTTCCGTGCTGCCCGCTCACGCGTTTCGATAGACATAGGACAATTCTCCCATAGGGCCACTCTCTTGTGGCGGTTGACGTCTGACGGCTAGGGTACGTGAAATACAGGAAATTGCAAGTTCATCCCGTTAGAGATTTGAGTCTTTATTTTAAGCTACAGTTAGCTATTCTCAAGCATCAAATCCTAATTTTTATGAAAGACAGATACAAAATCTCTAACGGGTTAAATAAAAAAGAAGACGCCGCCCGGGGATGCCGGGCGGCGGTAGTGATTCAAAGGCCTTCCTTACTTCCAGAACTGTTCAACGGCCTGACGATAGCCTGCCGAGACCTGTGCGGAGACCTCGGGAGGGATGTCTGGATAGGCGGGCGGCTTCTTCTTTTCCTTTCGAGCGGCGTCGACCGCTGCCTTGAAACCCTGGTCTTTGAGCCAGTTGCGGAAGTTGTCCTTGTCGAGGGAGTGACCCTCGGCATTGGTCATCCGCAGTTCGTCCGGCGACAAGCCATCTGCCACGATGATTCGTCCATCATCGGTGATGCCAAGTTCGAGCTTGAAGTCCTTGAGCCGGAGGCCGTTCTTGGAGGCCTGTGCCACCAAGAGTCCGGCCACGTGCCGCATCAGCTGGACGGCCTGGCCGAATTGGCTTTCGGTCAGACCACTGATTGCGAGTGCTTCCTTGTCTGAAAGATAGCGGTCCTTCGGACGCTCAAGCTTGGTCGTACATTCGACGAACAGCGGGATGCTGTCGCCGACCTTGAGCTCGATATCTTCACGCACCGAGATGCGTTTGCGGGTGAGCACACCATCGGAATCTGCAAGGCGGTCGATGAAGCCTTGGGTGGCGACTTCGGTCCGGGCGATCCATTCGAGCGGAATCAGTCGTCCGGTCGAGGCACCAGTCGGTGAATCGATCTCAAAGTAGTCTCCTTCGTCGAGGGTCATCGTCCGCAGCGCTTGCCCGATGAAGGTATTTATCGATCCTTCGTCTCGCCGCAGGAAGTGGCTCATGATGCCCGCTTGCGAGAGCATCTTGAAGAACCTGACGGCGAACCCGGTGCGCAGAGCACCAATGTCGACAAATTCATGCGAGCAGGGACCGACATCAAAAGCCGAAAGATGACCGGTCCGAGCAAAGGCAAGCTCGCCGATGCCGGCGACGCTGACAACGGTCGTCGAGCCTGTGCGAACGACCGTGCCGATTGGTTCAGTCCTTCCGTGACCTAGTTGGGGCATTGGGTATTCCTTTCAATCATCCACGGGGGTTTGGGGAACATCGGCCGACAGCTGCATGCGGTAGGCGTGCAGTCTCGAAGCGATGTCGGGGTGGGATAGAGCCAAGATGCTAGCAGCACATAGTGCCGCATTCTTGGCTCCCGGTTGCCCGATGGCCATGGTGGCCACCGGTGTGCTTGAGGGCATTTGCAGAATCGAAAGAAGCGAATCAATTCCGCTCAAGGCTTTCGACTGCACAGGCACACCAATCACCGGGAGCATCGTTTTGCTCGCGAACATGCCGGGTAGATGTGCTGCGCCGCCGGCACCAGCGATGATAACCTGGTAACTATCCTCGGCCGCCTTCTCGGATGCGTCGTGCAGACGATCTGGGGTGCGGTGTGCGGACAGGATCCTGGTTTCAAACGAAATCTGGAGGATGTCCAAGATTTCGCACGTCGCCCGCATGGTGGACTTCCAATCGGATTGTGACCCCATGCAGACCAGCACCAGAGCGGTTCGCCCGTTTGCCCGGTCCTCAGGCGTCACCTCATGCTTAAAACGTCTTTCTGTCATGGAACTTAACCCTTATTCTGGCCACTCTCTAGTGGCGGTTGACGTCTGACGGCTAGGGTACGTGAAATACAGGAAATTGCAAGATTATAAAAAAGAAGAAGCCGCCCAGGTGGTGTGCCCGGGCGGCGTATGTGCAGGGATGGCTTCAGTACTCAGTTACTCATCCCATGCTGGTAAAGTTCTTCGGCCTGCCGAAGGGCTTCCTCGGGCTTTGCCGCCTGCAGGATGGGACGACCCATGACCACCGCCCCGTTGACTCCACATAGTCTGCCGACACGGTCAGGGGTTGCTTGGCGATCCTTGTTCTGGTCATCGCCCTTGATGTCACTTCCGTCTGGCATCCGGACGTTTGGAATCACGCGGAAACCAGATTCCATCGCGATACCTGCATCTAGCATGGTGGTCAGGTCCGTCGGCGAAGAAACCGTACCATCGGCACCAGCATCAGCTGCATCGTTGACGAAGTCGACCACCGTCTTGGCGATGCTCCTTCCGTGAGTGCGCTCACACACCGCCTCATCTTTGGTGGTGAGAACCGTCACACCGAGCAAGGTCATTTGCGGACCACCTGCCTTGGCCGCTTCCAACATCGGGACACCCCCGCTGACCATGGCGGTAATCATGTCAACGCCCAGGTTTTCCCACAGGCGCATCTGTTTCTCAACTTCTGAAGGGATTTCGTCGAACTTACGATCGACGAAGCAGAGCATTCCCGCGGCCTTGATTTCAGAAATCACATCGACTGCATGGTTTATGGCCATCCAAGCCACCCAGTCAGGGTGCACTTTGATGGCTAGCGCACCGTCAAGTTTCGACAATTGGTCACGCAGCTCGCTCGGGGTCATGGTGACCCCGCCCAAAGCGACGATCACGTGTTTGTCTTTGTTGTGTGGTCTCGGCATCTGTGCCTCCTGTACAGGTTGTATCACTTAACCACCTCAAAGAGTGGTCCGAGAGTAGCCTATACCAAAATAACTAAATGTCTAGGGTGGTGTTTATTAACGAGTTTACGTAGTATATGACAATGCAATACGGGGTAGATGTCGCGAGTCAACGGCTAGATGATCTTGATAAACGGGTTTTGGCTGCGGTACAAGAGATGGTGAGTGTGGGAGTGTCTCCACGAGTGCTTGATGTGGGTTGTGGGCAGGGTGGACTCTCTCTTGCTCTGGCTGCGACGGGAGCGAAGGTGGTGGCGCTTGATATTGATGATTATGGAGATGTGATACAAGGACAATCTGTGCCGCATGGTGAGGCAATTGATTTTATACAAGCGGATATTCGTGACTGGGTTGTTACGAATACCGAACGTTTTGATCTGGGGGTGTTGCAGCGAGTGCTCCATTATTTGCCGTATAAAGATGCGCAAATAGTTTTGGAAAAACTGCGAAACGTTAGTGATAAGCTTTATCTTTCGGTGACTGGTACCACAACCGCTATTGCGAGTCATTATGATGCGCTCACTATGCCGATAACTGAAAGGTGGGGAAGGCTAGATGCTGTAGGACAGGAATTGTTTTCAATCTCGGCACCACTGTGCCTCTATACCGAAAGCGAGCTGCGGGAACTGCTTCTGAAAACTGGTTGGGAGATTGAGTGGCTGCGAGTGTCTGATTTTGGGAATATAAAGGTGGAGGCAACTTATCGTAGCTAGGATTTTGTTAGTCCAATGTCTGAAATAAACTCTGAAGCATTTTTAGATACCCTAATCACATATTTAATGTTTCCGTTTCGTTGAACAGAAGAATATAGATGGGGAGTATGATGCAGTCCAGAAATCAATGTGTAGACATCATTAATGAGTGGTTTGATGAGATTCGTAAAATTTATCATTATATATCCACGGTCATTATAAATACTTCCATCGGTTTGAAACAAACCTTTCAAACAAGCTTTTGAGTAATTTGAATCTTGCATTATCCATTCTGGTATATGTGCTTGTTGCTCAATTTTTGAACCACAATTAACTTTCCACGGGATTAAGTTATTTAGTTGATTTGAGTACACACTTATATCAATACAGTTATCTTTTCGACTTAGTACTAATGAGACCTTATTCTTTGGAAAGACAGAAGAAAGGGAGTGCTTAATTTCTTCTATAAGTTTTGGATATCTTTTATCACATGACACGCGTAGTCGTGTGGCGCGCCCATTTGGGCATGACAAATTACCGTCACCAAGGGCAACTCCAATTATATAAGCACAAGATGTTTTATCATCTAACACTTGTAAAATTATAGCAATTTTGTGCTGGAGATGGGACTTGGTCACAAGTCCAAATTGCAGATTTGGCTCGCGACCCCGCCTCATCGTCGCAAAGTAACATATTCCGGCCTTCAAGTCCCTCGCCCAAGCAAAGCAGTTTGCTTGCTCTCCGGCACCATGAAAATCAAAATGCGCCAAAAGCGCATTAAGATTTACTATGGTGCCGGAGGAGGGACTTGAACCCTCACACCTTACGATAATGGGTTTTGAATCCATCGCGTCTACCATTCCGCCACTCCGGCATTTTAACTTTGCCTCCGATACCTCCCGGTTTTACATAGACTGGCTCGTAAACTCGCATCGTCTATGGTTTTCGAGAAAATGTAAAGCAGTTTTACATTTTCTCTGCCACTCCGGCATTTTGTCTTCTCTTCAATATCCAGCAAATATGAGGTATTTCCTCAATCGCTAGAGCATACCAGATTTCTTCAAACTTATAAACACCCAGGGCGGGGAGGGTTGTGGTAGAATAGAGGGACGAGCAACCGCGTTAGAACGGTTTTGGAGGTCATTCTTGCTCGGCTTTTTCCGTGTTTTAACTATCATTCCATCATGGCATTTCAAGGTGATTCAATCTTTTGGGTAGAAGTTGAAAAAATTGTCCCGAACCCATTCCAGCCACGTCGTGAATTTGATGAGGCAAAACTCAAAGAACTGGCCGAATCAGTGCGAATGTATGGTATTTTGCAGCCGCTGACGGTCACGCGCAAAGAAATCCAGGGAGAAGACGGATCGTTCCGGAGCGAGTACGAACTTATCGCGGGTGAACGCCGATTGCGGGCGAGTAAACTCGCCGGGCTACAGATAGTGCCAGTGATTATTCGTGATGGTGAGCAGACGGAGCAAGAGAAGCTTGAACTCGCTATTATTGAAAACCTCCAGCGTGAGGATCTCAATGCTGTTGATCGTGCCTTGGCCTTTCGCCAGTTGGCGGATGTGTTTGGACTCTCACACACCCAGGTGGGCGTGAAGGTGGGTCGTAGTCGTGAGTATGTCTCGAACTCGATTCGTCTCTTGGCGCTGCCTGACTACATGCTTGATGCACTGCGCAGCAACGACATCACCGAAGGACATGCCCGAACGCTCCTCATGCTTAATGATCGTCCTGAAGAGCAGGACGTGGTGTTCCGGGAGATTCTTCTCAAGAAACTATCCGTGCGCGAGGTAGAAAAAATCGCCCGTGGTATTGCGACCGAAAAAGTCCGTAAGAAGGAACTGGTAGATGACGGACTCCTCGAGATGGAAAAGGAATTTAGTAGCACCCTTGGTACTCGTGTCAGTATCACGAAGACCGACTTTGGTGGTCGGCTTACTATCGACTACTTCTCCCTTGAAGACCTTGAGTCTATGCTTGAACGGATGCGCCAGGAGAAGCTCGGCGACGCGCGCACGGCAGTACCAGCTGACTACCAGGATGAATCAAAAGATACCGTCGTGAGTGACGAGGTAGACGAGGAGATGGCGACCTTAGCCGAACTTGCTCGTGCGACCGGTATCGAGCCGGTGGTGCCAAGTCAGATAGCGGCTGCACCAATTGCGGCGCCAGAAGTATTCGAAGTGCCTGAAGTGCCAATTGCCGCAGTGGTGGAGCCTGAAGTAGAACCGGTCGTACCTGTCGTACCAATGGCCAATGAGCCAGAGCAGCCAGTAGTGCCGGTTGTTTCAATCCCAACACCAGCCCCGGTCGCTGCTGCAGAAACAGGCGCTAAGCCAAGTCTTCGCGACCAGCTTGCGTCTCTCCTTGGTAATCGGACACCTGAGCCAGTGCCTGCTCCAGTAGTATCTATTCCAGTAGCACCACTGACCAATCCAGCTCCAGCACCTGAGGTGGTAGCCACGAAGCCTGCTTCAGATGATGACCTGTATTCTGTGACCAAGTTCACCATTTAGTGATAACACAAAAGCGGCACCCGTAGGGTGCCGCTTTTGTGTTTCTTTCAGTTATTTGCCAACTGTAGGCAATCCCAGCTCACTGCGGATATGGCGGCGGGCGAGGGAGGTCTTCGCCATATCAAGCCACTTCTTTGAGGGCTTTGCTGATTCTTTGGTTTCGATTTCGACGATGTCGCCGTTCTTGAGTTCGGTTTCGAGCTGCACAAACTTTCGGTTCACTCGAGCACCAGAAATATGATTGCCAATTTCGGAGTGGATAGCATAAGCAAAATCAATTGGGGTAGCACCAAGAGGGAGGTCAACGACGTCACCGTTTGGCGTAAAGACGAAGATACGGTTCATGAAGAAGTCTTGGCGCATATCAGCCATAAACTGACTACTCATTTCATCTTTGGTGTACATGTCGCCAATCTGACTAATCCATTGCGGGATCTTTTCTTTGTGGTCGGGGATTTTGACGTCAACAATTTCTTCGGTGACGGCACGCTTTGAAAATGGTCTAAAGAGAGACGGGATGAGGTTCGCAAAACGTCCACCAGTAGTGGTGCTATTGGCCTGAGGAATCACCTGCTCTTTGTAGATGAGGTGCGAGGCGACACCGAACTCAGCTTCTTGGTGCATCTGGCGGGTACGGATTTGGATTTCCATAATTGTCCCGTGGTTACTGGTGACGGTGGTATGAATCGACTGGTAGCCGTTTGGCTTTGGGAACGCAATATAGTCCTTCATACGGCCAGGGAGTGGTCGCCAGAGGTCGTGGATGATGCCGAGTGTTCGGTAGCAGTCCTCAAGTGTTGGAACGACCACGCGCATAGCCATAAGGTCGTAGACTGCATTAATATCCCAGTCCTTGCGAGTGAGTTTGTGATAGAGGCTATAGAGTCCCTTCACGCGGTATGAGGTATTAAAGTCAAGCAGCTTCGCTTCCGCGAGACGCTTCTGGAGCGACTTTCGTTCGCGTTCGAGGATTTCGCCACTTTTACCGGCGCGCTGTTCGAGGAGTTGCTTCACTCGCTTGTGTTCCTCTGGGTACACGTAGAAGAAGGCTAGGTCTTCGAGTTCCTTACGGAGCTTACCCATTCCGAGGCGATGCGCCACCGGTACATAGATTTCAAGTGTCTCTCGCGCGATACGGAGTTGCTTCTCCTCCGGTACGTGACCAAGCGTCTCCATGTTGTGGAGGCGGTCGTTGAGCTTAATGATGAGGACACGGATGTCCTGACTGGTGGCCACAAACAACTTTCGCAATGATTCGTTGTGCCGGTCCTTACCGTAGTAACGGACAGAGGAGAGCTTTGTTACCCCTTCGACCAGGTAGAGGATTTCTTCACCAAAGAGTTCTTTGATTTCCTCAGGCGTGGCTTCGGTGTCTTCGATACTATCGTGGAGGAGGGCTGCTGCGACAGTGCGGGGTCCAAGCCCCATATCAGCGATTTTGTACGCTACCTCAGCGAGGTGCGTCATATACGGCTCACCCGAGTAGCGAGTCTGGGTGGCGTGCATTTTGGCAGCATACTCATACGCCTTGGTGATGAGCTCTTCGTTGGCTGTCGTCAGTTTTGGCATTTTGCCAATGATGTCGCTTGCAGTACGCATCAAGTCATTGTAGGGAAGAGTGGTAGGAATAGCAAGTTTATCCCGTTAGAAAATGAATGTGATTTCTTGCAATATCCTCCGCTTTATGGTTCAATTTTATCCTACCGTTTTGGGACAACGTGTAGCCAAAGTCCGTGGGACAGTCGGATAAAAACAACACTCGCGCAAAGCGCGAGAAGTCAAAGCAGAAAGAAGAAAAAGAAGATGCAAATTATGGAAATCTCTCCCACCGAAGCCGCCCGCAAATCCGGTGGATTCCCTGTCTGGCGCAACGTCATCGGGCCCGACAACGAGCCTACTGGGGCAAAAGTCCACCACGAAAGCGGACAGCTGGCGGTTGTCGCTACCTCCGGCCAGGTCCAGGAAGTCACGACCAAGAGGGGGCGGGGGCGCTTGCATCCCGACCAGCACATCCTGATCGGACGGCGCGCGTAGAGGCCAGAGCAGGCCGCGAAGGTGGGCGGGGTTCGCCCTCCTTCGACAAGTTCTTAATGAGTACAAACAGTACAAAATAATCGTGCCATTTGGCACGATCATCTGGGGGCCGTCTTTCGGCCTCTTTGTTTTATATTTGATTATTGCTTTAGCAACTCGACAGCCACCTCAAGCGTAATATCGTCGGTCTTCATGTTGTCTGGAATACTGATGCGCTTGAAACCTTTGCGGAAGTAGCGACCCGATTTTGATTCGTAGAGGTTGATGAGTTTGCGGGTACGCGGATGGATACCAATTTGCTTGAGGAGCGTTTCGCCCTTGCGACCCTGCTTTGGTTCTTTGAATATTTCAAGCGCGCGTTTGAAGGTGATGGTGTACGGATCGTCTTTGCCCTTGAGCGAGCGGAAGTCGCCCGCATGTGCGATGTATGGACCATACTGTCCGGTATTCGCCATCACTACTTCACCGGTATCGGGATGTTGACCAAGTTCGCGGGGCAGGATGAGATACTTCGTCGCCATCTCAAGTGTCACGTCTTCCATCTTCACACCAGCTGGCAGACTGGCACGCTTGGGCGCCACCGCCTTTTTGCCCTTAACTTTTTCGGGAGTAGCACCAAGCTGGACATACGGTCCGTATTTACCGTTAAGCACGTAGATGTCGTCACCGGTCTCGGGGTGCTTACCAATGGGGGCTTCGGCCTTGAGTTCACTGCCGTCAATGAGGCGTGAGCCTTCACAGTCTGGATAGCGCTCACACGAGAGGAAGGTACCCGAGCGGCCGAGCTTAATGACCATCCCGGCACCACAAGTTGGGCAGGGGAATTGTTTTGGGCCAGCGCCGAGGTTTGTGAGCTTTGGAATATCTTCTTTGGCGGCCACGTCTTTACTAAACGGCGTGTAGAAATCCTT
>CALMKR010000183.1 GCA_937867625.1 uncultured bacterium
CATAAGACGATTCTGCTTCCTATGGTCCCGATGACGAAAAAAAGTCAGATGACGATGAGGAAAAAACAGATGATGATTCGAAAGAGGAAGATTCTGCGGTTGAACGTAAGTTCAAAAACTTAGCTGCGGATGATGACGCAACGTACATTAAGAATATCGAAAGTGCCTATCAGAATAGCTCGGCAGAAGCGATTCGACTTAACCAAGAGTTGAGTGCCACGAATCGTCGAGTAGATGCTATTGTCGCGGCCGCTCAGAAAGACCCAGATCTAGCGAAGCGGTTGAACGATGTTTTAGGTATTGGTGGGAATGATGACTCGTCTGGAGGCGATACTCAACCTACGGGCAGCGGCGCCCCTAAACCAACCGATGATCCTTTTCTTGTCAACTCCAAAACGGAGTGGGAAAACAAGAGTCGAACGGAAGTCGAAGAAATTCTAGCTGCTAATCCTGAAATCAATTCTGACCCAAAGCTCAACACGCAAGTGAAGCATTGGATGGAAGTCTTCAGCAATGAAGAGTTTAACCAGAATCGGCGTTTGATGAGTGGTGGAGAAGCTATGGAAGCTGCCATGAAACACCTCGGTATCGAGGACAGACGTAAAAAACAGGACGTCGCCAACGGAGTTAAGGATCTTGCGGCCCCCACCCGGCCTACAAAGAGTCGGACGCCTAAGCCAAAAGCTAAAGGATTGTCTGATGCAGCGGCAGATTTCGCTGATAAACTTGGTGTCGCTCGTGAAAAAGCGGAAAAGTTCGCAAATTAATTTAAGATAATGGAGAAACATTATGGCTGTAACAGCTCAACTTGTTGGCAATCTTGCTGGCAAAATCAACGGTGTTACGAAGGAATTCGCAGTTGTTTCTGGTGCCACTGTCTACGATCGAGAGTTCGTATACCTTGACCCTACAACTGGTCGTGTTACTTCGGCAAGCATCCCAGGGGTGCGACTTCTAGGTACTGTAGTTGGTGGTAATAGCGGCGATCTTGATCGTGCGTATGCTGCTTCTGCAACCGGCAATGCTGGTGGTACCGTGAAGGTTTTAGTAAATATTGACAAAGATGCTCTTTATCTCTTGAAGAACGACAACCTAGTGACAACTTTTGATGCCACTCACGTCGGTGACTACTTTGATCTTATAGGGAACCCAGGCTCACAGTTGGTCGACACGAGCACAACCAGCACAACAGGACAACTTGTTTGTGTAGGTTACGCCCCTTTAATCCGTGGTACTGATACTACTTACGGTCTGTTCCGAATCGCAGAAAACCAGCTTGAGCTGTAATCTGTAACATTAACTAAATTGGAGATTTAATATTATGGCAGAAGTACGACCAAAATGGGTGAATGCTTTAGATCCTACATTCCGTGCTATTTTCCACGAGACTGAAAACTCGTTCGAAACTATGTACGACAAGATCTTCCACGTCATGTCCTCAAACAAAGCGTTTGAAAAAGACACTGCTCTTAGCGGTATCGGCCAACTGGAAGAAGTGAATGAACTTGGTGCTATTCCTTACGAGGATGCAACACCGGGCTGGGATGTAACGTATGTACACCGCAAGTTCGCAAAGGGTCGCATGGTCTCGCAAGAGATGATCGACGACGAAAAGTTCAACATGATTACTCGACTACCAAAGAGTCTCGCAACTGCAAAGATGCGAACAATGGAAGTAGCCGCAGCAGATGTGTTCAACTACGGCTTCACAGCCGGTGGTGGTGGACTCGCAGCCTTCACAGGTGGCGACTCACTAGCATTGTTCTCAACTGCTCACGTAAACCGTGACGGTACTGTTTCACAAAGTAACAAGGTAACGACTGCTCTTACACAAGCCTCATTGCAGACTGCAATAACAGCTATGAAGACTCGTCGTGACTCGAAGAATCAGATTATCACGTTCTCACCTGATACTCTGATCGTGCCTCCTGCACTAGAGTTTACTGCTCGTATAATCCTTGAAACTAGCCAAGAGACTGGTAACAACAACTACAACAACATCAACCCTGTCAAGGGTGCGTTGAACCTAATTGTGTGGCCATATCTTACTTCTACTACAGCGTGGTTCGTTGTAGATAGCAAGGCTCACGAGCTTAACTTCTTCAAACGCAAGGATGAAGGTGTTAAAGGCCCAATATTCGACTTCGATACTGAAGCTGCAAAGTGGAAAGCATCATGCCGATTCTCAGTTGGATTCTCTGACTGGATGGGTGTCTACGGTTCCGTAGGCGATGGTAGCTAGTAACTACCGCCAAATCGCAGATGGGAGCTCCTTCGGGGGCTCCTTCTGTTTTTAGAAACATAAACGAGGTATAATGATTTCATAAGGATTGAATTTATATGGCAGATATGTATCACCGATTACCACAAAGTCTCACCGGCCCGGGCGGGGACCAAAAAGAGCTTCGTGTAAAATACATCGACAACCTGGATGGTACATGGTCCCTCGCTGTTGGGGCTCTTGTTTTGCCGCTTCCTGATGGCGCTGCAACAGCCGCGAAGCAAGACACGACAAATACTAAGCTCGATGACATACTGGCCGCTACAAGCTCATCGCAGACTCATAAAACCCTCCTAGACGATTACACCACTACAAACGTCACCTATGTTGGCAAAGCCGCAATCGGTTCAGCTACCAGTTCAGCCGTCTGGCAGATACAGAAGATAGATGAAACTACGGGTATGAGCATTACCTTGGCGGATAGTGCTGGCTTTACTCAGGTCTGGGATAACCGAGTAGGATTGGTATACGCATGAAACCAATAAACCGCAGATACCACAACCTTGATGACCCCACCACGCTTCCGAGTGTGACATGGGATATGAGCAACGGTAGTGAGATTGTTGTACCAGACTTAGCAACTAGTGGTGAAGTTGGTGACGGCAAGGTTGAACTAACTGCACTAGCTCAAGCAGTCTGTGACGCTTATGTGGAGAGCATCTAATGGCTGTTATTGTATCTAACGGAGCAACTAACCTGTCAACTGCATCGGGCTTTTACCGAGCCGAGTCTTATAACCTAAGCATGTTCTCAACGACACTCCTGGCGTTATCAAGTACCAGAACGATAGCAGTCACCTTTGCGAACGCAGGCAACGCACAGGGCTTGATTATCCCTCTCGCAGCAAACGTCCATGTGACAAAATCAGTGACCGTTAAACTCCAAGAACTTGTTGCAGCGGTATGGACTGACCGAGCAAGTGTTACCCTAACTGCTGCACAGATTGCGAACTCTACCGCAAACACCTCACAAGCAACTTGGATAACACCGTTTCAATTCGGAACTCCTTACGCAGTAAACACAACTGCTGGTATCTGGCGGTTTGAAATAACGCAGGGTGCTGGGTCAAATAACTGGAACTTGATGACATCAAACGGAACTGCCCCAGCTTATGTAGCGTGGTGTGATAACGCCGTCAGTTATGCCTCTGGTGATGTACCAATAGCCAAAGAGAAGATTACAATCGATAGCAACTGTACGTTTACAGGCTTGCTCTCAACTGGTGATTCAACCAACTCTATCTGTGCAATAGCTTGTCGCTCAACGACTCCAACAGTCGGGAATGACGCGATGTTTGAATGGGCAAACGCCCCAGCAGCTTCATACACGATGAACATAAACGGCTTCTTTGTCTTATCAGCACACGCTGGCTTCCGAGCAGGAACTTCAGCAAGTCGTATCCCAACAGCGCAACAGGCGATTATAGACATCAAGAACGCCACGCTTGGCACGTCAACCAACTCTGGTTTCTGCTGTGGTGGTGTATCTGGTAACAACGCTGCATATTTTGGGAGAATGTCACTTAACATTTTTGGCGAGATTCCAGCCGTTACACGCACGACCTTGGCTAGTGATGCCGCAACCGCTCAACAAGATATTGTAACTACTGACGCAACAGGTTGGACAGTCGGGGATAGCATCTGTATTACAAAAGGCGCTGCGGTTGGTGCGATGGCGGAAACCGTACCGTTTACGATTGATACGATTGCAGGGACAGCGATAAACGTGAACACGAATATCCTTACGGCTACCCGAAAGGCTGGTGGTCATGTGTTTAGGTTGAACGGTTACGGAGTGGTGTTAAAATCAAGCTTTGCTGTTAGTGTACCGCAAAACTTCTTCAATGGTTGTAATGCCCTGAGATTATCTGGTGTACAGCTCCAGTCTGTTGGCTTTACGTCATCCAACGGAACTTCACAGTGGTATGACGAGACGGCGAATATTGACGTTATAAAGATTGATAACTGTTCTTACTATACCGTCGTCGGTTCGGGAACGCTACTTCAATCAACAAACTTTTTATCAACCGCATCCGCTGGGATAGAAATTAGCAACGTAAACTCCTTTAAGGGTGCGCTTACGAGTACCTTTTATGGCCCATCACGAGACAACGCTTTGTTAGTAGAGGATTGCGTCTTATATAACTCTGCTGGTAGTATTCTTGGTCTGACGAGAAACCGAGGTGTTGTGATACAGGACAACTTCTTCTACAACCTTTATAACGCACAGGCGATAGGCGTCACGAGTGGTCTGGCTAGTTCTACCATTCAAAGAAACGTCTTTTGGGGAACGATATATGGCATAAGGATTGACGGTGCTGTGGTAGACCTTGACTGGAATAATAATGTTGTAGACTACTGCACAAACGTATTTTGGGCTTTCTCGGTCATTCTAAACAGTGTAGTGGCAAATGATAGCTACGGCTTGAACGGGGCTGTTACCTATGTAGCTGTTCCATTCGCAGCTTATAACTCGTATTGGGGTTTGGTGTTTAGGGATTGCAACGTTGGGACGGTAACAAGGTTCATTGATGATATGACCCAATCTGTTGATGGCTCAAAAATTCGTATTCAGAACTACGACCTCACGACAAACGATGACCAATGCTGGATGACCTATGGTGTTATCCAACGCACATGCACAGGTCTATCTGATACAACAGTGCGAACATCTGGCGGTTATGCGATGAGATTTACGCCAACTAGCTCGACCTCATTAGTACACTGGGAACAGACTATCCCAACAGGTGATATAGATACCAAGACCATGACCATATCTGTATGGGTCTATATCAATAACGCAGCCTACTACGCTGGTACGCACACCAAGCCAACCCTAACCGTAACCTACGATAATGGGACTGAAATATCCGCAGTCGCAACCGCATCCGCAGGGGCATGGCAACAACTGGCGGTGACGTTTACCCCTACAACGGCTTTTGGACAGGTGGAGATGAAGATTACAGGCGCAACAGACGCTACTGGCACAAACCGCTACTTCTATGTCGATGACGTGAACATAGCCTATCCTGCTGGCGTAGCAGTAGACCTCGGAAACCTTGACCTATGGGCAGATGGACTACCTGTTGCCCCAGCTATTGCAACCGTACCAAGCCTGGGTGGGGTGTGGGATGAAGCATTAACAGCTCATACGGTATCGGGTAGCTTTGGTTGGTATGTTAAGAAGCTACTTTCAGTAGCTAAGTTCTTGGGGTTGAAATAATGAACGCATCAAAGTTTAACGCGATTACTGAAGCTAAGGTTGTGGAAGTGGTAAAGGTGAAGTAATCTCATGACAATGCCAGCCACAATTAAATACGCAGTTTATCCAGGGTCAGTCACCCTATACAGTGGCACCACCGCCACCTTTACCGCCCTCGAATTGGCCACGCTTTATGGGGTCCAGGACGAACCATACTTAACGGTAAATAACAATACCCAGATACCGGCCGGGGAATCTTATTTTGAGTACATCCACTTGAAGCCTCGTGCTGATGGGAGGTATACTAACATTATGACGGAGGCCCAGGATGATGGTGAGGTCATCACGATGGGAGAAGACTTCGACGGCACCAAGCGGTACATTCAAGAGACAGATCCGAATAACATTGATAAAGATATCGATTTGCCTCATAATTAAGAAAGAAGGAATATTATGGCACGAAGCAAAGTATTAGACATTACAGACCAGAGCGTACCGAAGAAGTATGCTGAAACAAAGTCACAAACTTTGTCGGGGAATAACACCACGGTAGCTACCCCAATTTTCAGAGTCACCGGCTCAGTCAGGATTACAAAGCTATATGCTGTTGTGGAGACGGCGCTCGGCTCAAACGTAACAGCAGCTCACTGGAGAAGCAACGATCAGACTGCAACTCTCCCAATATCTCTTGCGACAGGTACTACACTATCAAGCCTCCCAGCCGGCTCAATGCTTACACGACACAGCCTCGTCTCGGTTGCTCTAAAGGCTGATAGCGCCGCAGCCGCTAAGGTTGTTGACCCTGTAGCTGCTACCGCCCCAGATGTACACATGCCGTTTGAGGTAGTACAAAAAACTGGTGGCGTACAGACAGACATTGAATTCGTTTACACTACAACCAACACCCCTACTTCCGGTGTAATCAAACACTACGTTGAGTTCGAACCATTAACTGCCAATAGCGACCTAATAGCAGTATAGGAGGCTCCCAGTGGCGAACCTCAAGGATTACGCAACGGGGACAGTAGCAGCCCCACCGTCTCCGGCGTTATCCGGTACTAGCTTCACTGTCCAAACGGGCGAAGGGGCGAGATACCCTGCTACCCCGTTTAATGCGACCGCCCATCCTGCCGATGAAATGCCTACCCTTAACAACGCAGAAAAAATACTCGTAACGAACATTACGAGTAATACCCTCACGGTTACTAGAGCTCAGGGAGATACCACTGCTAAGAATATCGCTGCCGGGTGGAGAATATCCAACTCACTATTCGTGGGTGACTTTATTAACAGCTCCGATCTTATAGATGAAGACAGTATGGCCACCAACAGCGCGAGCAAGGTGCCTTCTCAGCAATCGGTTAAAGCTTATGCGGACGCAAGAGAAGTTGCGGCTGACGCTTACGCTGATTCAATAGTGGCTGCTGCCAAAGCCGCCCTATTCCCGGTGGGTTCT
>CALMKR010000184.1 GCA_937867625.1 uncultured bacterium
TTCCTCCTCGTCTATTTATTTACTGTTGATGTGCTCAATCTTATCTCATATGTATTACCAGCCTAAATCATTTCAGTCCTCGCGGCGTGGTTTTGGTCTGGTTGAACTTATGGTCTCAATGAGCATCATGGCTCTCGTTTCAGCAGTTATTATCACCCGACAGTCTGCTTTTAATGGAGCGGTTTTGCTTCGTAATCAAACGTACGAGATTGCTTTTGCGCTGCGCGAAGCGCAGCTGTTAGCGGTGAGCGGGGGAGATGAGACGGTGCGTCGGTATGGGGTGTACATTAATACTGCCGATGCTACCGAACACCAATACCTTATTTTTAAAGATGAGGATAGTGACGGACGATTTGATGTTGGTGAGCAGATTGGTCTGACCGGGAAGCTCGATTCGCGCTTTGAAATCCGAGAAGCATACATTGATACTACAAGTCATAATGAAATGGTTGTACTGTTTGAGCGGCCAAATTTTGACGCCAAATTTTATGATAGTACCGGGATTGAACAATATGACAATGTGGCATTTATTGACGTTGCACGGACTGGGGTGAGTGGTACGGATGCCGGTGCGGTGCGTCGGGTAGAGATCAGTAAAACGGGGCAGATAAGTGTGGTAACCTATTAGCAGTACTATGAAGCCGATTAAATTGCACAATGCCGGATTCACACTTGTGGAAATGCTTGTCTCGCTAGCCCTCTTTACGATTATAGCCACGATGGCCGTTGGTACTCTGCTGGTGCTTATTAGTGGTAATGCTCGAGTAGTCGGGGAACAAACTGCTCTCACAACACTCTCATTCGCGCTTGACAGCATGACACGTGAAATCCGTACCGGCAGTGAGTACTATTGTGATACTGCCACCCAGGTGGGGAGTAGTGCTGTATATAACAGCGCCACAGCTGCTCAGAATTGTATTAATGGTGATGTTGGCCTGTCTTTTCGCGAAGCTGGTGAAAGTATTACTAATGGCACCGGTGCCAAACGTATCGCCTATTACTTCAGTAACGACACTTTGTGGCGCAAGGTAGGTGGTAATGTGGCTGAACCAATTGTGACAAATGATGTTCGTCTCACCAATGCTCGTTTTGTAGTGACAGGTGCCGCTCCTCTTGGTACCAGTACTGACATTGTTCAACCAACGGTAACAATCTTGCTTGAAGCACAATCCAGTACTACTGATAGTACCAAGAGTTTTACGTTACAAAGTACGGTAACCCAGCGTTCACTTGATCTATGAAATTTTTGCACCACACCAATGAAGGTTTTAGTTTAGTCGAGGTACTCGTTGCTATTACGATATTACTTTTGGTGATGGCCGGACCGATGCGTGTATTAACAAGCTCAACAAATAGTACTACGTACAGCAGTGAACAAGTCGTAGCCTACTTCTTGGCACAAGAAGGATTGGAACTAGTTCAGCTCGGTCGAGACAATCTGGTGCTTGGCGATTTTAAAGATACGATTCAAAATCAAACTGCAGAACCAAATCCCTGGGCACAATTTCAAACCAATTTTGCCAATTGCATTTCTGGTACTTGCGGTTTAACAGCAGCTAATACTGCACCAACATACACTGTTACAAATTGTTCCACATTGACAAACTGTCGGTTATATCTCAACACCAGTACCCCAGCCAATCGAGCTCGTTACACGCACACGGTCGCTGGTAATACTGCGACGCCATATACACGGACCGTTCGTGTCGGCATGATTACTGCTGCCAATGGACATATCCAAGGAGCAGTTGCCACCTCTACAGTAACCTGGCGAACAGGGAGTTTGGTAGCCAGTCAAAAAGTTGAATTAGTCACCTATCTCACTAATGTCTATGATACACCGTAACTCATCAGTACATGGTTTTGCGCTCTTGATGACGCTTCTTGTGGTAGCGGCGGTAGTTTCGATTACACTTGCGGTCATTGAGCTTACTATCAAACAGCTTAATCTCACGGTTACTGCACGTGATTCAGAAATTGCTTTTCATGCGGCGAACGCTGGTCTTGAATGTGCGCGGTATGTGAGAAGAGTGGCTTCAAGTTCGTTTGAGGTGGTGGGTACACCGCTTGATACTATAGATTTCGAGTGCTTTAACCGCTCGCAAGAGCTCGATCTTACCTCATATCCGGGATTGGCGACGAACGGTAATGGTGAGATACGGCGGTATGCCGGAGAAGTGACGTGGGGGACAAATGATCGGTGTAGTGTGGTTGATATGCTTGTTATGATTGTGCCTGATACTGAAACGAGTGATCTTGAAATCACTAATCTTGATACCCTTTATCAGGGGTTTCCATCAGGTGACACCAAGGCTTGTAATCCGGGTGCTCGTTGTACCGTAGCGCAAGTTACGGGATATAACCGCGGCTGTTCAGACACCAGCCTTGCTGGTACCGTACGTCGTGAAATTCTGCTAGAATTCTAGCAATGTCAAAATCCACTTCGCAAAAGCGACTAGAAGAGCTCATGAAGCTCGTTGCCTACCACCATGAACGGTATCACCGCGACGATGCTCCTGAGATTGCGGACGAAGTCTACGATTCCTTGGTCACTGAACTGCGAGCGCTAGAACTTGAGCTTAAGGGTTCTACCAAGGCTACTGATAAAATTGGGGCTGCTGCCGTAGCCGCCTTCACTAAAGTAACCCACGCTGTCGCACAGTGGTCTTTTGATAACGTGTTTGACTATACCGAACTCACCGAGTGGGATGAACGTGCCTCGCGGGTCCTTGGTGAGGCTGATACCAATGTTTTATATACATATGTGGCAGAGCATAAGATTGACGGCTTGAAACTTGTCCTGACGTACCAGGCGGGGGTGCTCGTACGTGCAGTGACACGCGGCGATGGGGTAGTGGGTGAAGATGTAACCCATACCGCTCGTACCATCAAAGGTCTCCCTGAAGTGCTCACCCATGCAGTTGATCTCGTTTGTGTTGGTGAGGTACTTTTAGCGAACGATGCTTTCAAACTTCTTAACGAACAACAAACTAAAGCTGATGAGCCGCTGTTTGCTAACCCTCGTAATGCTGCTGCTGGTACACTTCGTCAGCTTGATCCAGAAATTGCCCGTGCACGGGGCCTATCGCTTTTTTGTTATGACATTGATTTGTTTGTACCAAATGGAACCAGGCTCGTTACGCCAGAAACCCAGATGGATGAACATGCGCTCTTGGCGACACTCGGACTTCCGACTAACTCCTATGTCACACACTGCAAAAAGCTTGCTGATATCGAAACCTTCTATCAATATTGGTCCCAGAAACGCGACACCCTCCCGTACGGTATCGATGGAGTAGTCATCAAAATCAACGAATGTCCGGTACAGCGTATGCTTGGCTATACCGCCAAGGCACCACGTTTTGGTATTGCGTACAAATTCCCGGCTGAACAAGCGACCACCATTGTCGAAGCAATAGATTTACAGGTTGGTCGCACGGGCGTGATTACACCCGTAGCACACCTTCGTCCGGTGCGGATTGCCGGTTCGACCGTGGCGCGCGCAACGCTTCATAATGAAGACCAAATCAAACGGCTTGATGTTCGCGTGGGGGACACGGTCGTACTCCAAAAAGCGGGAGACGTGATTCCTGAGGTGGTAAGCGTGGTCAGGGAACTCCGGCCGAGCAAAACCAAAGTCTACACCTTCCCGAAAGTAGTTGCTGGTTGTGGGGGAGACGGTCGCATCGAACGTATCCCGGGTGAGGCCGCGTATCGTTGTGTGGTGCTCGATTCACCAGATATCCTAAAACTTAAACTGGCCTATTTTGTATCAAAAGCGGCTCTTAATATAGATGGGGTAGGACCAAAGATTATTGATGCGCTCCTCGAGGCTGAGCTCATTAGTTCTCCCGTTGATCTGTTCCGCCTTAGACTGGCTGATGTGCTCTCGCTGCCAGGCTTTAAGGAGAAGTCGGCAGAGAATGTGATTAAAGCCGTTGAAACCGCCAGACACCAACCAATGTATCGGGTATTGGTTGCGCTTGGTATTGATGGGGTAGGTGAGGAAACCGCTCGTCTAGTCGCTGATCATTTTCCGGATTTCACACAGTTGCGCACAGCGAGCGTGGCAGAGCTTGAAGCTATTCATGGCATTGGTAGTATCGTAGCCGAAGCCCTGGTGACGTGGCTTAAGCAAAAGGAGCACAAGGCACTCCTTGATGAACTCCTCAAAGAATTACTGATTGAGGAGGTGGCCGTAACGACAAGTCAGGCGCTTCGAGGCAGTACCGTGGTGGTAACAGGGACCCTCTCAGGGTATAGTCGTGATGAGGCCAAAGACCTGGTGCGTCGTCACGGTGGTACCGTTGCGAGCAGCGTTTCAAAAAAGACCAC
>CALMKR010000185.1 GCA_937867625.1 uncultured bacterium
GCAGGCTGGTACCTACGACGCATCTGCTAGGACCATCACGATTCGTAACTGGGACGTATCACAACCCGGCGTTCTGGATATCGCCGCCAACGCTAACAACCGCGTTCACTTCTGCGCGATCTTCCGCAACACGTCCATCGCGGGCGGGACGAGTGCATAATGGCTGAGGACAAGAAGAAACGAGCAATGGACATCATTGTCGAGTTCGGCAAGGAGCCTAAAGGCGAAGAGATGTCGGAAGAAGGCGAAGGCGACGATATGGTCGGTCTAGAACAGGCCATGACCGAGCTTTCAGCTGCGTTGACGGCAGGAGACTCAGCCGCCGCGGCCGCCGCCTTCAAGGCCGCAATCGAACTCTGCTAATAGCTCAACCCACCTGGCCATGAGTATGGCCACACAAACCCTCCTCCAACTTAGAACCAGCGCCCGGCGAGCAGCGGACATGGTCGGTTCCCTTTTCGTCAGCGATGCCGAGCTGACCGAGTACATCAACAAGTCAATAGGCGAACTGCATGACCTGTTAGTCTCCTGCTACGGCGAGGACTACTTCAGCACGTCAGTGCAGTTCACGTCTACAGGCGCGTCATCGTACACGCTAACGGCGTCACCTGTATCGATTACGAACTTCTACAAGCTGCGCGGGCTTGACATCCAAGACGGCGGGCGATGGACATCGCTCAAGCCATTCATGTTCAACGAGCGCAACCGCGCACGCGAGTACGTGGGTCTCACCCTGAGCGAGCGACATCGATACCGCCTCATGGGCGGCGCTGTCGTGTTCGAGACCAACAACCCACCTCCTACGGGGTCCGTGTTGCGCCTGTGGTACGTTCCGCTCCCCGCGACGCTCACTAACGATTCGGATACGTTCGACGGTGTGAACTCATGGGAGGAATATGTCGTCGTCGACGCGGCCATCAAGATGCTGCGTAAGGAGGAGTCCGACACGAGCCTTCTATTACGCCAGAAGGCGGAGCTGAAGCTGCGCATCGAGCAGATGGCGCCAAACCGCGACGCAGGCGAGCCTCAGCGTGTCACCGATGTGAACGCCATCGATGACAGCGAGGTATTCTGGTAATGACGAGACCCGGATGGCCAGTAGCCGTGCCCCCAGGGCAAGAGAACGCCGTCCTGACACGTGTGGCTCGCGACACGCACAGTCTCTTGAACAACGGGCTGACGATCAACGAGAATATGTTTGCCGTCCTGGCAACGTTCAATCTGACGCATTGTGTCGAGTTTGGTATCCCTCCTGGCATCATGAAGAACAACGCCCGACCCCTGTTCTTCCAGCCGATGTACACGAGCACGGATGCCACGTCCCGGACTCCAGCCCTCGGCGTGCAGAGTGTTGACATCTTGAATTACAACCGAGCAGACGGGCGTGTAGGGCTCACGGTAAGGTTCGCGCCGCCTAGTAACATGCTCGGTGTGACTAAGGCCGCTAACCAAACAGGTATGGGTCTTACGGCCAACCAAATCACGTGGCAGACTACAGAATACATTCAGGGCACTTTCGCGTACACCACAGCAGGCGTGTTCACTATACCCGCAAGCGGTATACTGAAAGTGGCGTGCGACATAAACATAGTCGCAAGTGCTATCGCAGGAGACTGGTACGGCGTGTATTTTAACAATTCCACTACAGGGAAGAGATGGGCGCAGTGTCGTGTCGGTGCAGCTGTGGGCTCCACTACAAGATTGAACACCAGCGACGAGTTCCCTGTAACAGCCGGAGAAACCTATACAGTGCAGGTGTTCCAGGGCGGCACCGCGCGTGATGTTGAGTGGAACTCTACGACCCAGAACACACGGCTAGGACTCAGCTACGTTGCGCCCCCAATCAACTACTCTGCCTACGTCACCGGGATTCTCTGGGGCGGCTAAGCCAGCAAGGCCATAAGCATGGCCGCACTTGAAACAGCAGACGTTACAATCGACTTCGGGCAGGGCTTAGAGCAAAAGGCGGATTCCAAGCGAGTCCCGCTCGGATCCCTGACAGTCGCGACCAACATCATGTTTACGAAGGACAAGGCCGTACGGAGACGTTATGGGCTTAGTCAGTTAACGAGCACAACCAACAAAGTGAGAAAGTTGTTACCGCAACCAGGTAACGAGGTTCTCGGTCTCGTAACAGATACCGCATTAGGGACCACCGCAGCTGTTCTGGATGTTAAGGTAGGAGCTACAGGTACCGTGTCTACGGTGGCAGAATATGCAGAAGGTAGGTCAAACGAGAATGATTTTAGTTATAGAAAAATAGCTAAAGAAAACCAAGGCTCTAGGTCAGCCGTAGCTTGCAGTTCCACTCTGATCTTTCAGGTGTACACAGCACGAACTGAATACTCGGGCACTACACAAAGAGAGATATTTCTCAGTGTCACCGAAATTGCAACAGGGCGCGTCATACATCAAGCGTTTCCTCTAGGAATACCAAATACGCGCTACCCACGAAACTTGCGTGTTTTTGCAACAGCAACAAATGCCTGTATTGTGTATTACATAAGCGCCACGTACCTCTACAGCCTGCCTATAGCATCCTGCTACCCACCGCCTATTATTGGAGGTGGAAGCTTTACGGTAACCGCGTCTATCTCCGACGTATATAGAGATTCGGCTGGTTTTACGTGCATCGCTAACGCTTCAGGGGCAAACGTACTATCCATTAACGGAACGGCTACAGCAGCGCTTGCAGCTAATATTGACTGTATAGCAATATGTTCTGAACAAGGAGGTCTAGACA
>CALMKR010000186.1 GCA_937867625.1 uncultured bacterium
TGCGTGTTACATTGGCATCCATGTTTGGTGTCAAATTAAAGTTAATCGCCACAGGTAACCCATTACTTTCACCGCCCGGGTTCGCACATATGCGGAATAATGAATAAGTGAAGCCTGGGCCCGATATAACAATGGCATTTGGGTCATACTGCGACGAGCCCTCCCATACCACATCTCCCCTGTTAGAGTTATTGCGCCCACCGAAGTTTTGGCCAATGTCCAAACTGTACGTCGAAATGCTTGCAGTATGCGCAACGTCCCAGTTAATCCAACCCTGCTGCTGGGCGTTGTTCAAACGATTACGCAGCTCTGTCCAGTCAGTATCACCGATGTAGCGCCCGCCGTCGCCGACAGTATCACCCCCTCGTCCCAACATTGTATGCACGATAAAGCCGGCACCCGCAATCTGCCTGGCGGTATCACCGGTATCATTACCGCTACCGTCCAGTCGGTTATACCACTGCAGCAACCCAATCAATTGGTTGACACAGCTAAGGTCCGCTTTATTTGTACAGTTACCAACATAAGCAAATGGAATAGCGCGTCCTTCTGCCACGGTCGGAAATACGTATGAGCTCCATGACCCTCCACAATAGTTACGATCGCAGTACGGAACAGAACCGCCCTGCCTTGCGTTCGAGAAATACCCATAGCGTTCCGCACGACCCAGATATGCAGATGCCTGCATGGCTGGTGCAAAAATCTGAATAGCGAATGCAAGTAGCGTCAAAGCGACAATGGGCCGATATAGCCTTTTGACGATCACTTCAGCTCCTCTACCTTATAGCGATAATAATCACCAAGACCGGATTTACCGTCTGCCTCCGAATAGGTCACTGCTTGTTTGTAGTATTCAAGCGCCTTTGGCTTGTTCTCAAGTTGCTCATAAACGCTTCCGACTACGCTAGCAGTAAACGCAGATGGACTTGCCTCGTACGCCAACAAGGCAGTTGTAAGCGCCTGTTGCAAATCGCCGGCTGCCATATACACCGTCGCCTGCGACGCCTGATAATACGCCTTCTCGGCACCAGTACTTGTTGATGCTGCCTCGGCGTATATCTCGGCCTGCTTCGTTGAATTTCCTTGATTCTCAGCGCTGCTCACCTGCGTCTTAATGTCTTCAATACGTGCCGTGGCAGCCTCATCAAGCGGAGCTGGTTTACTTACCGTGCTGTCATCGGTTTTTTGTTCTTCGGTTGTTCCTAAATGAAATGTTGCATTCACCCAATCAGTTATTGGCGTACGAAACACAAATGCGGCCACGCCAATCACCACCAAAATCACGACAACAATAATAATTACTTTTTTGCGAATGAATCCAAAAGTCTGCGTGTGTGTATGCGCCATGTCACCTATAAGCATAATCTATTTATCACCGAGTGGCAATTATTACCCCCAATCTGTTAGAATAGAGCCTATGGCCGTATCTATTGGGACAGTGAGGTTGAATTCATACCATACTCAATCACATTCCCGATGCCAGAGCCTGATAGTGGACGAGGCTACTCCAAGCAACTAGTTGAATCATTGATTAATAATTAAACAACTAACAGAGGTGGAAGTCACCACAACTTGCTCCATCTCTACACTTGCGAGCTTACTCCCCCCTATACCTTATCCAATCTCTGATTGACAGTTATGATTACGAGTCTGGATTAGAGCGTCGTACAATGTCGAATATTGTGCGATGATCCCAGCGAGTAGTTCGTATGTTGCAAAAGAACTTTTGCGACCATACCCCTACCTCCCCTTTGACTCTTCTGTTTTCTGTACTTAGTACTCACACAAAATTTTTTTAGTTTTTGAGTATTTTCTCGTAGAGATGTATGGCTATGAAAACACC
>CALMKR010000187.1 GCA_937867625.1 uncultured bacterium
TGGTCTTCTTGCTCTGGGGAGCCTTTGCGATCGCCAAGCGTCGCTTGATTGATGAAACAAAGCACCACGTGCTCACGGCCCCACACCCATCTCCCCTCTCGGCCTACCGTGGATTCTTCGGCTGTGGTCATTTTTCAAAAACTAATGCCTATTTAACTGAAATGGGACGAACACCAATTAACTGGTAGGCCACTTGCCGCGGGCTTCATCATAGACTCGAGCAAAAGCGGCACCGTAGAGGATGATACTGGCCGCTACATACACCCAGACGAGAAGGGTGATAAGGAGCCCGGCTGCCCCAAAAAGCGTCTGCACGGGTGCAGTGGCAAAATGAAAGGCCACGAGCTCGCGACTAAACAAGAGAAAGAGACCAGCGACGGCCGCACCAAGGAAACGACCGGAGAATGACGGTGCGCGCAGGGCCAATAGACCGTAGGCAATGGTGAGGAGCAACATCGTGAGGAGGAAGCTCGTCATAAAACTAAGAAGCGGCCAAATAGTGCCACCAGTCACACTAAAGGCAAAAGCCAAAATATCTTCAAGGAGCATCAAGGCAACGAAATAGCACTGTACCACCAAAATGAAGAGGGTCATGCGACCGAGTCTTGAGATATAACTACGCCACCCATAGACTTCGACACCCCACATTTTATGAAAGCCGGTGGTGAGACTATTAAGCGTGATGTAGATCATGATCGACAAAAACACAAGACCTATAATTGGGAGATAGTAATGGGTGGCGACACTATCAAAGTTTGTTACTGCACTATAGACGAGGTCGGTCACTCCAGGATCAATGGCATTCCCCCACCGGATGAGCATGTTCGTGATACGCTCCGCTCCGTACATGAGTCCCACAATCGAAATCGAGAGGATGATCAGTGGTGTGAGCGCAAACGGCATAAAGTACGCAAGGGCTGCCGCCGACTCATCTGCCCCACGACGAAACCATAAGACAAACGCCCGACCGAGTAATCGTAAAAAATACATGTAGAAGTATTATACTAGACCGAACTTAGATAAAGCGTCACAAAATAGGAGTTGTGTGGGAACCTGAAGTTTCAATGAATATGTCTATAAATGCCGACAGACGCGGCGTGAGAAATGGGACGGGACCCATTTCGCAAGACCTTGCCTGCTACTTTATGAGTGAAGCGAAATAAAGTGGCGACAAGGTGTACTGCTCCTGTAAGGAGGAAGTGAGGAAATGTGAGACGTATGTGGTTATACGTTGAACGTTTCTGATTGAAGCGCAACAACGTATGAGAGTTTTTTGGGCACGCGTTATAGGCCAGGGCAATTGGCTGAGGGAGTATACCCAGCTGCCTCGGCGTCGGCTGCTGTTGCAAAAAATACTTTATTCTCCTCTTTGATACGCTTCGCGCCTGCACAGGTCATGAGATGGTACTTAGTCCCCGACTTGGAACCCACATATCTGGCTGTCTCTGCGGTCAAGGGTGCAGGCTGTGGTGTTGTGCTTGCTACCGCTGTAGTGGTCGCAATTGGCAGCTGAGCCACTGCTTCGAGTGCCAAAGCCGGTATTTGAGTGACAGCATCCGGGACCGAATAACGGCCCAAAAAGAAGGCTGTCACCGCTATGACACACAAAAGCGTGCCTGTAAATATAGTGTCATCAGCGAGGAAACGCTTGAGTTTTTCTAACATATGTCGTATACTCCACGGGTTACGAATTTTGCAGACGTATTTAGTATAACCTATGGCAACAAAGAAATCGGCCGGTTCGGCCAAAAACCTGAAGGACTCACAGCCAAAGTATCTGGGGGTCAAGCGCACAGACGGACAAGTCGTTAAGACTGGTCAGATTATTATCCGTCAGCGCGGTAGTAAGATTGAAGCTGGTAAGAACGTGAAGATGGGCAAAGACCACACTATCTTTGCGATGGTTGACGGTGTTGTGTCTTTCCGCAACATGCGCAAGACTCGTTTTGATGGACATCGCGTAGAGAAGAAGGCCGTTGATGTAGTCACTGCATAATTCACTCTCCAAACACAAAACCGGCGCCCATGGGCGCCGGTTTTGCTTTTTCATTATCTATAAGGGTTTCAAAACTATTCCAGATACAAGGTGAGAAATGGGATGGGACCCATTTCGCAAGACCTTGCCTGCTACCTTTTGAGTGTTAACGAGAAAGTAGCGACAAGGTGTACTGCTCCTGTAAGGAGGCGAGGAAAATCAAGAGCTGGTAAGTTTTGGAAGCCTTAACGGATGGTGGCCTTTGTAATGATTACTGGCGTAACCGGACGATCCCCTGCCCCTACCGCCACTCCACCAATCGCATCAACTACTTCCATACCCTTAATCACGCGACCAAAAACTGGATGCTTTGAAGAAAGGGGTTGCTTATCAAAATCAAGACCGGTGTTGTCGACGAGGTTGATGAAGAATTGGCTACCACCTGAGTTCGGACCGGCGTTCGCCATTGAGATAGTACCGCGCACGTTCGTCAGAAGTGGACCAGCAATATGTTCATCAGCAATCGAGTAACCTGGACCACCAGTGCCCCAACGAGCCATTTGACTGTCATCCTTCGTGAGTGGGTCACCACCCTGGATCATAAAGCCGTCAATCACACGATGGAACTTGATGCCGTCGTAGTAACCTTCTTTGACCAGCTTCTCAAAGTTGCCAGCCGTAATTGGCATAGTGTCCTTATATAGTTCGATTTCAACGGTGCCTTGATTGGTTTCAAGTACAGCAACTGGGTTCATAGTATTGATATTATCAGGATTAGTAACGTTCAACTCTTCGGGTGCCAAAGGTGCGGTAATTTCTGGCGTATCGGGTTCGGTAACCAATTCAAGCTCGGGCGCTTTCTCCTGTGATGCCCAGTATGCGAGCCCAAAAACCAAGAGTAGCGAAACGCCAATAATTGAAACGACCTGCAGATATTTTGCCATACGTTTACTTTGTCTCTACGTTAATTGTAAATGATCCACTCACCCCACCGGCTTTGACTCCGACCGTGTGTGCTCCAACTGACTTAATCGGAGTGTCGATATGGAGTGCGGCAACCTCTATCGGATGACCAGCAGCGGCCGCAGCGAGTGCAATGTCGGCGGCCTTCACCGCCTGGAATAGGTGACCTTGGGCATTAGCTTCAACTTTGACCGTTAGCGGTGTTTCGGTCAAGGCCTTGAGGGTCGTTCGGAGACCCTCTTCGTCAGCCTCTTTATGGGCGGCTACTTCTTTGTTACGCGCCTGTACTCGTTTGAGATTTTCGGGGGTGGCTGGCTGTGCCTGGCCTTGCGGAATGAGTTTGTTGAGGGCAAAGCCGTCCGGGACTTCTACTACACTAAATCGTTTCCCGAGGCGAGCCACATCACGCAGTAAAATTACTTTCATGAGAGAGTATTGCTTATGTCTTATAAAGTGTTGTCATCATACCGAAAACCACCGTTCTCGGCAACCAACACAATGATTATTCACTCTTTGGGGTTGAGGTAGCGATCGGAGCAACATAGGTACCATGGAGTACCTCTATGGCAGCGTCCAACTGAGGATCACGACTCACTTCACGGTCTTCGATAGTGCGAGCAACAGCAACATCAGGCGTGAGGCCGCCGTTTGAAATCGAACGACCATTTGGGGTAAGCCACCGAGCAATAGTGACCTTCAAAGACGAACCACTTGGAAGATTCACGAGCTCCTGCACCGAACCTTTACCAAATGACGACGCCCCCACGAGCGTGGCATACCCCTGCTCCTGGAGCGCACCAGCGAGAATCTCCGACGCTGACGCAGAACCACCATCAATCAAGACCACCATTTCTTTTGGCGCAAATTGCTTTAGGGTAGCCCCCCGACTGCGGTACACTTCTTCCTCTCGCTCATCACCAAAGCTTTCACGTAGGACCACCTTGCCAGCCGGCATAAAGTAGCTGGCGATTGAGACGGCGCCTTCGAGGTATCCTCCGGGATTACCCCGAAGATCAAGGACAAGCTTCGTTGCCCCACTTTGTACGTAATCACGCAACGCCTGTTGCATCTTCATGTCTGCCAAGGCATTAAAGCTGTACAGCGCAATAATAAACGTATCACCACGCTTTTCGGTCTTCACGGTTGGAATTTCAATCTGCGCTCGTGTGACATCATAGACTTTTGGTTCAGTGAGACCTGGTCGCACAATAGAAAGCTTTACAACAGTACCAGCCTCACCGCGAATGTGACGAACCGCCTCATCTACAGACATCCCTTCTGTAGATGAGCCATTAATTGCGACCAAGAAGTCCCCGGCCATCAACCCAGCCTTTTCGGCTGGAGTTCCAGCAAGTGGCGCTATGATAGTGAGGACATTTTCGCGCATCCCTACTTCCATCCCTACCCCACTGAAGTTACCTGAGATATCTTCGTTGAAGGCTTCGGCTTCTTTGGGTGGAAAATATGTCGTGTACGGGTCACCATAGGCACGCACCAGTCCTTCAATCGCTCCTGCCACCTTGGCCTCAGGTGATAATAGCTCTGTACCAGACGCCATCGCAAATTTTTCATCAAGCAGGTCCCAGACGCGCCAGAACTCCTTCAGGTCAGCGTTTGGATCTGGCTGTACATCACCAGCTAAAAGTGTCCCAAGACTGCCGATACCACCCTCTGACCGTCCGCCGAGGTGTAATCCAGAAAAAAATGCTCCCGTAGCCAATACCAAAGTCAATACTACAGCTACTATAGTTTTTCCGCTCTGGCGCTTTTGTACATCTTTTTCTTCTGTTATTCGTGTGGTATCTTGATACATATGAGCCTATTATCGCACGACAAATCATCCGCGCCAATGAGTTGTTGCTGTTGGTAACATACCCTCCCACTCCTTATTACAGCTGTCTAGCGTTAACTCAACTATGCTTTCACTTTTCAAAAAATCTACCCCCCTCCCACCGGCACCACCACTACGCCTCTACTCGACCGAAACCCGCGAAATTGCCTTCTTTGTGCCGCGCCAAGCGCCAATCGTGACTATGTATACCTGTGGACCAACTGTCTATGACTACGCCCATATCGGCAATCTCCGATCGTATGTCTTTGCTGATATTCTCAAAAAGACTCTCGAATACAATGGCTTTGAAGTACATCATACGATCAACCTGACTGACTTTGGCCACCTGACTGATGATGCAGACACGGGGGAGGATAAAATGATGAAAGGTCTCAAGCGTGAAGGCAAACCAGTGACGCTTGCAGCCATGCGTGAACTGTCTGATATCTACATCGACGCATTCAAAGCTGATATCAAAAAACTCCGCATCAAAGAACCAACTACTTTCTCTCGAGCCAGTGATTACCTTCGTGAACAAATTGATCTCGTGAAGACCCTCGAAGAAAAAGGCTACACTTACGAGACGAGCGACGGCGTCTACTTTGATATCGCGAAGTTTCCGGCCTATGGTCGTCTCGGTAATATCGATATCACAAAATTAAAGGCTGGGGCTCGGGTTGAAGAAAATACCGAAAAACATCATCCCGCCGACTTCGCCGTTTGGAAAAAAGGTGAGCTTGGTTGGGACAGTCGCTGGGGCAAGGGCTTCCCCGGCTGGCACGTCGAGTGTTCGGCGATGGCAATGGCCACTCTCGGTAAAGAAATAGACATCCACACTGGTGGTATCGATCATATCCATACCCACCATAATGCCGAAATCGCGCAGAGCGAATGTGCTACCGGCAAGCAGTACGTGCGCTACTGGTTACACAACGAATTCATCACCATTGACCACGGCAAAATCGGCAAGTCACTTGGCAATGCCATTAACATGAAACAACTGGCAGACGCCGGCTTCTCGGGAGACGACTACCGGTATTTCCTCCTCGGGGCACACTACCGCTCGCCACTTAATTTCACCTTTGAAGCGATGAAGGCTGCGAAGCAGGCACTCTTCCGTCTCAAGCGCTATGTCTACGAGGACTACCAGAATAAACCTACCACCCCGCACCCTGACTACCTCAAGCGCTTCCACGAGTACATCAATCATGACCTCGATACCCCACAGGCACTTGCGCTCCTTTTTGAAATCACCAAGGATGATCGTCTGACACCGGGCGAAAAGTGTGCGACTATGCAGGCAATGGACGTGGTGCTTGATATTGGTCTGCGGGACAAGCTCGACGCGGGCCTCGCCTCAATTGGCGTTGTCAGTGCATCAGATATTCCGAAAGCGGTCGAAGAACTTATGAAAGCACGCGACGACGCTCGCCAAGACAAGAACTGGACTGAAAGTGACCGTCTCCGTGCCCTTATCAATGAAGCTGGATATACAGTAGAAGATACCCCTCACGGTACCAAAGTATCAAAACTCTAAATTATCAAAGCCCCGAACGAGTCGGGGCTTTTGCGTTGTAGCGGCTTGGCTTCAGCCAGCGTCATGATCGCTTTCGCGAAGAGGCTTCTTCATGCTTACGCTCATGGCGAGCATGCAAAATCATCATGTAGAGCGCAAATAGACACACAAGAACAGAGATGAGGATTTGCAACCAAGAAACGGACGCATGTAACTCATACTCGCTCGTGAGCAACCAAAGCAACAAGACGATGCAGACCAGGAACGCATGAATCATGTCCGCAAATGAACTGTGCTTTTCCATTTTTTACCTCCGCCAGATGGAACAGAATCAGACAAAACTATACACACTATCCCCAGATTCCACAATACTCACCTCGATACAAATGTAGCGTATACTACTCACATCTATGGCCGACCACGCACCCTCTCTGAATAAAAACCTCCGTACTGCCCCTCACAACATCGACGCCGAACGAGCGCTCCTTGGGGCCACTCTGTTGAAGCCGGACGTCATGCACGACATCTCCGTAACGGTCTTCCCGGAGAGTTTTTATGCCGACAAACACCGAGTCATCTACGATGCTATCTACCAGATCTTCCTCAAGGGCGATCCGATTGATATCGTGTCAATCACCAACAAACTAACAACCATGAACGCACTCGAGCGGATTGGAGGTGCCGGTTATATCGCTGAACTCATCGAGACAGTACCTGCAGCCGGCAACGCCCAGTACTACGCCGACCTTGTGCAGTCGAAGTCAACACTCCGTGGCCTTATCCATGCGTCTGAAGAAATTGCCGAGATGGCGTACCAGAACCCTGAGAATACCGAAGAAGCCATCGACCGGGCCGAAAAAACCATCTACCAGGTGACTAATGCCCCGACCACCCAAAAGTTCGAACAGATTGGTCGCCCACTCAAAGACGCGTGGGAAAAATTTGAATACCTCAGTGCTCATCATGACGAACGACGTGGTGTCCCGTCCGGCTTTACTGGTCTCGATAATCTCCTCGGCGGCTTTCAAAAGTCCGACCTCATTATCTTGGCCGCTCGTCCGGGTATGGGTAAGACAACTATGGCACTTGATATCGCCCGTAATGCAGCACTCCTTCATGACGCCCATGTCGGTCTCTTTTCGCTCGAAATGAGTTCGCAGCAGCTCGTGGAGCGTATGCTTGCCTCGGAGTCTGGGGTTGATTCGTGGAATCTCCGTAACGGCCGCCTCAAGGACGACAGTGAGTACGCAGCTCTCCAAGACGCTATGGCGAAGCTTGATGCAGCGCCAATCTATATTGTGGATGAACCAGCGCTTAACATCGTGAAGATGCGTTCGGCCGCCCGCCGTCTCAAGAACGAACACGGGCTTGATATGGTGATTGTCGACTACCTCCAGCTCATGTCCCCGACCGCCACCAAGGCGAGTGATTCGATGGTACAGCAAGTGACCGAAATCTCCCGCTCGCTCAAAATCCTCGCTCGTGAGCTCAACGTGCCGGTAATCGCCCTCTCACAGCTCTCCCGTGCCGTTGAACAACGAGGTGGTAAGCCTCGCCTCTCTGACCTCCGTGACTCTGGCTCCATCGAACAGGACGCGGACGTCGTGATGTTCATTCACCGTGAAGACAAGCAGAACAAAGATCAACCGGCCGAACGACCAAACATCGCCGAAGTCCTCGTCGAAAAGCACCGTCACGGTGCAGTCGGAAGTGCCGAACTCTACTTTGACGGCAAGCACGTCCGCTTCCTTAATCTTGATACGCATCATCAGGGAGCATATGCCAGCAACAATGATGACTTTTAAGTATGACCTCTCTCGACCAACTCATCGCCCATTTTGAAAAATTCCCCGGGATTGGCGGACGCCAGGCCAAGCGCTTTGCCTTTCATGTCCTCACTATGGGTAAGGCCGAGGCGCAGGACCTCTCCGAATTGATCGCCTCTATCGATACGACCGTCGTCGAGTGTGCGTCGTGCCACCGCTTTTTTGCCCATAGTCAAACGACCACCACTTCCCCACTATGTGCAATTTGTAGTAACCCCAATCGTGACCAAACGAAGCTTATGGTAGTAGCGAGCGATAGTGACATTGCTGCCATTGAAAAAAGTGGTCAGTACAATGGCCTCTACTTCGTCCTTGGTGGCCTCGTCCCACTTCTCCATAGCGAAGACCAAAAGAAGCTCCGTGGCGGTAGTCTCAAAGCCACAGCGGAAGCCCGCCTTCACACCGGACTCTCTGAGGTTATCCTCGCCTTTGCCGTGAATCCCGATGGCGAAAACACCGCACGTTTTGTCGAGTCGATTATCAACAGTATCGAGACTCCTGAGAAGCCTCGGGTGTCTCAGCTCGGACGCGGCCTCTCGACTGGTAGCGAACTAGAATATGCCGA
>CALMKR010000188.1 GCA_937867625.1 uncultured bacterium
GCCCGTTTGATCACTCGGATAATAAGTGGCGTGGTTATGAGTATTCTTGGGCTGTTTATCCTAGTTATTGGGCCAGTACATGGGGTCCAAAACCTCTGTTAGGCTATGTGCGAGCCGACTCAGCATTCAATGCTCGGTACGCCGCATTCGACAAAGGCCTTCTGCCTCGCAACGATACGTTCGAGCCTGAAGTTGTGTTACAAGAACGTAAATATATCCGCAGGTAATCCATGACAATGAAACTGATTTTTGAAGTAACGGTAGAAGATAACATTCTGGTAGGTTTTACCGAGGATGAAACTCTCGCTGAAACTTTGATCATTGACCGTTTCTATGCCGCTGCATCCGAGGGTGACGAGCTGGTTATGACGATCATTGATGGTGTAAAAACCTATACGATCCGAACACTGGTTAACGTCCCCGGTGAGGATGAAGATGAATTAGAGTATGTCGATAATGACGGTAATCCTATTACTGCCGACGGTCAAGACATCGTAGAAAGCGATGACCTAGTAGACGATGTCCCTGAGTATGAGTTCAACGAAGAATTCCTTTGGGCAATACATACTGGTGAGCCTGACAAGGACATCAATGTAAGCCAACAGTCCATGTTCTTGATTGACATTGGACACGGCTCTCCCTTTGAACGGGATGAGAATCTTGCCATCATCGCTGCCAAACGAGGATAAACTTCTTCGTGATGTTTTAGAACATGAGGCCAAGTTAAGCTTGGCCCATTTAACTCTTTCCCAGTACAAAGAAGATTTAGCGAAGTATGATTCCATGGATCAAAAATTCATGGAAGGCATCAAATTTTTTTACGAAGCCCGGTATGCCTTGTCTCGTGACATATCCAACCTGGTAATGCTAAAAGCAGAATTTGGCATAGTCGGAAAACAATGGTATAATAGAAATACGAAGAGTTGAACATGCTCTTTTCCTCCTGGGTGACCTAGAAATAGATAACCCCTTTGGCCTAGACTAAACACCTAGGCCTTTTTTTATAAAGACCTCCTAATAGAAAGTTAGCATGGCAAAACTAGAGACGCTTCCCTTGGAAGAACTCTATGCGAGAAAGATGACGTCGAGCGTAGAGAAGGTAATTATGCTGAAGGAAGACTTCAGTAAGAAAGCACCGTTGTGGTGTGAGAAGGTGTGTAAGCTCAATTGTAAGGCTCCACCTAGAGATGCAATGCTTGTTCCGACTGATACTGTTGATGTACTGATTATTCAGGATCATAAGGCGTTCAGTGATGGTAAGTACGGCAAAAGATTTGAAGAAGTCGAAAGCAAGCACAGGGAAATCATTTTTCAGATGGCTGGCAAGGCTTTTAAAGCAAAAGAAGGTCATCCTAAACTGACCTATGCAGTAACGAGTCTTCTGAAGTGTCAACTGACAAAGGATGACATCAAGAAGAACAAAGCACCAACCGACACGGTGCTGATGAAGTGTAAGCCTTACGTGCTCAAGGAAATTGAGCTGCGAAAGCCAAAAGTAATCATCTCGCTTAACACTGCAGTAACCAAAGCAATGGGCTTGAAGAAAACCAACTACGGCAACCGTGGTGAAATCTTTGGCAACGTTGTATTCACTTTACATCCACGAACTCTACTGATGCTTAGACAGAACAGTAGCGGTAAGTTCTGGGGTCCGGACTTTTATAAGATCATTGAACGTGATTTTATGAAAGCTGCTGCCCTGGCTCGTGGTGAATTGAAGAACCCTGACCTTGTGGCAGCGGTTGAGAAGGTAAGAAAGCAAGTTCATGTAGCCAGGAACATGACAGACGTTAAGAATTTCGTCACAGAGTTGCTAGAGGCTGGCCGTGCCGGAAAGATACTGTCATACGACACTGAAACAAACGGATTAGATCCATACGCAACTGGAGCCAAACTCCTGACTGCTCAGTTTGGCTATCGTCATGCAGACGGATACATTAAGGCTTTAGTCTTCCCGCTGTGGCATAGAGAAAACCACGGCTACGATCCCGTTCAAGCTTGGCCTTTCATAGCTGAAATACTTCTCGATGAAAGTATTGGTAAGATTGGCCACAACATGAAATTTGATTGCCTCTTTACTTACTGTACTGCTGAGATCAGGATTAAAGGTGTCAGATTTGATACTATGCTTTTACTCCATGCGTTAGATAGTGGTACTCAGGGTAATCTAGGCCTGAAACAAGCTGTATGGGATTATTTACCTGCAATGGAATTGGGTGGCTATGAAGACCTACTGCCTTCATTACATACAACTAAGCAGATTGAGAAACTTGAAGGAGAAGATGACGATGAAAATGAATAATTTTAAAGTCGTAGACCCGTTGCCGTCTCAAGTCAAAGATCTTAGGGGATTAGTTTTTGGTAAATTAACCGTAAAAGGTTATCTAGGTAGGTATGTAGTAAAACATTCCCTTTGGGTCTGCGAGTGTGAATGTGGAGATCTATGTACTGCTACCGGAAATGGCTTACAAAGAGGAGCTAACGTAAGTTGTGGAAAGAAAAAACATCCAACTCATATTACTCATGGAATGACGGGTACCGGAGCGCATAAAACCTGGAACACTTTAAGGAGGAGGTGTTTGGACCCCTCCTTTAAGCAATACAAAGATTATGGCGGAAGAGGTATAACTTTTTGTGATCGGTGGAAAGATTTTAAAAATTTCTATGAAGACATGGGGGATAGACCTGTAGGTAAGACCATAGACAGAATAGATGTAAACGGAAATTACGAACCATATAATTGCAAATGGTCTACTCACAAAGAGCAATGTAATAATAAAAGGAACTCTAATGGTCGTACTTAAACCAATGGCTAAAAGAACGGCTGCTGCTAAGACGTTGAAGCCCGTAGGTGAAAATATCCTG
>CALMKR010000189.1 GCA_937867625.1 uncultured bacterium
ATTTGCGGCTATAAGCGTGAGGCGATTGACCTCATTATGTCTCGCGTGAAGAAATAGAATCTTCAAGATGGCCATCTCTCTCCAGCCTATCTCTAGAATCTGACCTTATAGTACGTCTTACGAAAGCACTGCGAAAAATTGCGGAGGTTGAGTAACATATTCCGTTCAGTGGATACTGATGACGATGGTATAATAAATCACGACCAAATCTTCGTGTTGTTGTAGAAGCTGTAAATAAAGCATGACATCTAATTCGATGAGATAGTGTTGATATTGGACCCATTTCACACTAACTCGGTTACTTTTTCGCATTTGGTGCAGGAGATGCAGCGTATTCCCAACTTCAAATAAGCTTTTGTCTGATGCATTAATCCATTATTCGAATTATTTTTATCATTATTTATTATCACAAATGGGACGTAGACCAGCCAGATGCTACAGAGTCTGCCGGGGCAAGCCTTACCCCAAGTCAAGGTACAACAGAGGTGTTCCTGATCCCAAGATCAGAATCTACGACATTGGCCGCAAGAAAGCCCCCGTTCAGGACTTCCCCTTCGTCGTGCACATTGTCTCCAACGAAGTCGAGCAAATTTCCTCTGAAGCTCTTGAAGCCTCACGTATTGCTTGCAACAAGTATCTCACCAAGCACGTTGGAAAGGATAACTTCCACATGAGATGCAGAGTTCACCCCTGGCATGTGCTCAGAATCAATAAGATGTTGTCATGCGCCGGAGCTGATCGTCTCCAAGCTGGTATGAGAGGAGCCTTCGGAAAATCCTACGGAAAGGCCGCTAGAGTCAAAATCGGCTCAATTCTCTACTCAGTCAGACTTAGAGAAGCCGACATTAAAAAGGCCATTGAAGCCTTCAGAAGAGCTAAGAACAAATTCCCCGGATCCCAAAAAATCGTTGTCTCCAACAAGTGGGGATTCACCAAGCTCACCCGTATTGAGTTCCAAAAGGCAAGCGCTGAAGGAGGCGTCATTAGTGACGGATCTGGAGTTAAAATCGTTAGAACCAAGGGACCCCTTGCCAACTCACCACTCTTCCAAGATGCTAAGGTTGATAAGAAGAAAAAATGATCCTTCTATTTAAAACAATCTACTTATTCCAAACTAGCTATTATCTTGATTATCTTGATAGTGGCAAAACCATATTAACTTTCCTTAATGGCTGTTCCTTTCATACAAATCGGGCAATGCGGCAATCAGGTCGGGCAGGCGTTCTATTCAACCATGCATGAAGAAGGAAGCAAGGCCTCTCTTGCACATCAAGCATTGCTTGATCAATTTTTTAGGGAAGGGGAGATTGCGAAGGCATTGCTCATTGATATGGAACCGAAGGTAGTGACGAAATGCCTTGCCAAAAAGGGTAATTGGAGGTATAACCCGCAGTTGAGCTTAGTAAAATAGGAGGGTAGTGGAAATAACTGGGCATATGGATGTTACGTTCATGGTCCAAGTGTCAAGGATGATCTTGAGAAAGTTCTAAGGAAGCTCATAGAGCCTTAGGATTATATTAACAGTTTCGTGCAGTTACAAAGCTTGGCTGGAGGGACGGGTTCTGGTGTAGGAACTTATGTTCTTTCACTGATGGATTAAATGTTTCCAAAAATTCCGAAATTTGTGGGATGTGTTCTTCCCCATCTTTCTGGAGAGGTTATTTTACAAGCTTACAATGCCTCTT
>CALMKR010000190.1 GCA_937867625.1 uncultured bacterium
TGTTCATCGGTATTGCAGCGGTAGAAGCGCTTGCTATTTTTGCACTTCTCGTCGCTTTCGTTATCAAGTTCGCCTAGTGATTCTAAAATTGGCACTCTGCTGCGTTGTTGCTCGAAAATTTTTGTTCAATGTACCAATCTGTACACCTCACAAAAATTTTCTCACACGCCTTGCATAGTATCCAATTTAAGAACCCCTAGTTACATTTTGGAATTGGTAACAGATTTGTTTCTCATCCAATTTATTCAAAATTTGTAGTGACTACTTGTAGAAAGTAAAAACTATTATCAGCTCACACTCCTCACATGGAAGAAATCATCAAAGCCTTTGGTATCGACGGACGACTCATCGTCATCCAGATCGTCAACTTCACCATCCTCATGAGTATCTTGGGGTATTTCCTCTACACGCCAATCCTCAATCTCTTGAAGGAGCGTGAGGAGAAAATTGCCAAAGGTATCAAAGATGCCGAAGCAGCGGCCAAAGCCAAAGCTGAAGCGGATGTTGAAAAGCAGGCCGTGCTTACGGCTGCTCACGACGAAGCACGTGATATTAACACTCGTGCCAAAGTAGCAGCTGACGAAAAAGCTACCGGCATCGTTGGTGACGCCGAAGACAAAGCGAACGCCATTGTGAAGAGTGCTGAGCTGCGCGCTACCGAAGCGGCCGATCATATAACAAAAGAAGCCGAAGGTGAGATTGCAAAGACGGCTGTCCTTGCGGTCGAAAAACTGCTTCGCGAACAAGCCTCATAAACACTATGATTTCAGACTACGTCCTCGCCCTCAAAGCCGCCCTTGCCTCCGGTCAAAAACCAGAGACGGTCTTTGCGAACCTCGGTGAGGTACTTGCGCGTCGTGGACATAGTCAGCTCTTGGGGCGTATCTTGCGCACCCTCGAGCGTGAGCTTGGTCGTGGCGCTACCCATCTCGAACCAACCCTCGTGGTTGCTCGCGACAAAGACGCTAAGTCACCACTCGTAGCAAAGCTCATGAAAGAGCTTGGTGTCGATGCCGCTCCACGGGTCATTGTTGATGACAGTGTCATCGGTGGAGCGAAGCTCAGTCATAACCACACCGAAATAGACGCGACGTACAAAACCGCCCTTATTAACCTTTATCAAGCTATCACCAAATAATCCTTATTCGTATGAGTACTCCTATCATTGAACGTATCAAAAAAGAAATCGCTGGTCTCGAGATTAAAGCTATGCCAACATCTGTTGGGACTGTGGTCTCAGTCGGTGACGGTATTGCCGAAATCGACGGACTCGTCTCTGCTCAGATGATGGAGATGGTGGTCTTTGCGACCGCTGAAGGTGCGACCCTTGAAGCCGCTCTCGCAAGTGAGACTGCACTCTATGGTCTCGTCCTCAACCTCGAAGAGGATAGTGTGAAGGTGGTGATCTTGGGTGATAGCGGACTCGTCCGTGAAGGTATGACGGTGTACCGCACCGAGAAGCTTCTTTCGGTACCAGTGGGTGAGGGGATTGTTGGACGGGTGGTGGATGCGCTAGGTGCTCCAATCGATGGTAAGGGTGCCAGCAAAACTGATCGTGGTATGCCGATCGAAC
>CALMKR010000191.1 GCA_937867625.1 uncultured bacterium
CCTCGTCCGTAAATGTCTCCCAACCAAAAGTCTGGTGCGCGCCGGCTTCGCCGGCGCGCCCGGTGAGTGTGCTGTTAAGAAGGAGGACGCCCTGTGTCGCCCAATCGGAGAGGTTGCCGGTGGTTCGTTCGACTCCTATGTCAGTTTTTAACTCTTTATAGATATTTTGGAGTGAGGGTGGCAGGGCAGTGCCGTCTTCGACTGAGAAGGCGAGTCCGTGGGCCTGGTGTGTTCCGTGGTAAGGGTCTTGGCCAAGTATCACTACTTTGACTTGAAGTAATGGGGTGAGGTCAAAGGCTCGGAAGACATTCTTGGGATGCGGGTAGATGCTTTCAGTCTCGTAGGCGAAGCGCACTGATTCGGTGAGCCGTTTGAAATACGGTTTTTCAAATTCAGCGGAGAGTGCCGCCCGCCACGAATCTTCAATACGTACAACCATATACAAATAGTATACAAACAAAAACAACAATCGCCACCAGAGCAGCGATTGCTTGGTAGCGTTACGTTCGTATGAGTGAAAGATGTCTTATCTGTCAATCACACGGGATAGAGAATGCCTCGGTGCTGAATCTCTGGTGGCGTTAGCAATAAACCAAAGCCACCAAGAATCAACTGTGACTCGTCACTGATCCACAACTCTTGCAGTGCGGTCTCTTCAATCCAACCCACACCATCAAGCTCTTCAGGGTCAAAGGTAAGTACAGGAGGTTCCGTAAACTTGATTGCTTCAAAGACGGCTACATGCCACTCGGAGATTTCACCCTCGTTGTAGACAACGTTAAATCGGTGTTTGACCTCTGTACAAACGCAACCTGTTTCCTCTTCACACTCACGAATGGCTGCTTGCTCGCCAGATTCATTCCTCTTTTTCTTTACCCCTCCACCAGATATTTCCCAGGGTGAAGGGTTTGGATAGAACGCGAGTGAATGTACCATGAGGACACTCGTTCCTTTGCGTACAAACATCCGTGCCGCACCGGGTTTTGACTCGATCATCACAGCCTCCTTGGCTCGTCTTTTGCTACAATACCACAACTGCTCAAAATGTCAGTCTATGGCATAATACTCGTATGATAGTCATAGACATTGAAGCCTCAGGTACCGAATATGCGGTACACTCGATTGTCTCACTCGGAGCGATTGATATGAGTAATCCAGGGCGGCAGTTTTATGCTGAGTGCCGGGTGTGGGACGGGGCGCATATTATGGAAGAAGCACTCGCGGTTAACGGCTTCACCGAAGCACAAATCACTGACAGGGCCAAGATGAGTGAAGCAGAGCTCGTGCTCCAGTTTATGGAGTGGACACAGATGTGTAGTGACCGGACGCTCGTTGGGCAAAACGTCTCGTTTGATCGCGATATGCTCAAGGCGGCTGTGATTCGGGCGGGGGAGAACTGGACACTGCCATACCGAACGCTTGATACCCATACCATGTGCTACATGCATATGGTGAAGGCGGGTATCACCCCACCGTTTGATGTCGAGCATAAGCGCACAGCACTGAATCTCGATGCCGTTTTGAATTACTGTGGTATCCCCGAAGAACCAGATCCACACAATGCGCTCACGGGTGCCAAGTGTCATGCAGAGGTCGCGTCACGACTCTTATACAATCGACCACTTCTCCCCGAGTTTGCAGCGTACCCCATCCCTTGGTGATATTGCTCCATGGTAGAATACTCGCATATGGTTCGAAAAGTTCTTGGTCTCACCCGCAAGAAGCGGGAAGCAAAAGTGTCTAAAAGTTTGCCGCATTGTCGAGTTGTGACTGATTTGTTAGATCCAAAAGGGACTGACGGGGATGCTATCCAGTCATGGCGCGTCTTTCGCATTATGTCTGAGTTTGTCTCGGGCTTCGAACTCCTCCGCAATCACGGTCTGGCTGTTACCTTCTGGGGAAGTGCCCGTCTCTCGCCAAACGACCCATACTACAAGATGGCCGAAGAACTCGCTGCACGTCTAGCCAAGAAAGGCTTCTCGATTATTTCTGGCGGTGGGCCAGGTATTATGGAGGCGTCAAACGTCGGTGCCTTTAAGGTTGGTGGCAAGTCTGTGGGTCTTAATATCCAGCTTCCATTTGAACAGAAGCTCAACCCATACACCACCGAGACACTCAACTTTGACTTCTTTTTCTCTCGCAAGGTGATGTTGACCTTTGCCTCTGAGGCCTATGTGTACTTCCCAGGTGGATATGGCACCCTTGATGAATTTTTTGAAATTATTACGCTCATTCAGACCAAGAAAATAGAACGCCTGCCGGTTGTTATGATTGGAAGTGAGTTCTGGAACCCACTGATTGCCTGGTTTGAAAAGGAACTCCTCAAGAAGTTCAAAACTATCAGTAAAGAAGACCTTGATCTCTTTAAGGTATTTGATGACATTAAAGAAGCGGAGAAGTATATTCTCAAGAACGTTGATTGTAACAACGTAAAGCAGCTCTAACGTATGACGTTTGTTGTCTTTGATATTGGCGGCACCAAAACACGCATCGGTTTTTCAAGTGACGGCAAGAAGCTTGATACGGTGAAGTCGTTCAAAACTGACTCTAAACCCGAGCAGGGATTGGCAGAGGTCGTAGCAGTGATTAAAGAAAATGCCAAAGACGTAACCGCTATCGCTGGTGGTGTGCGTGGCGTACTCCGGGAAGATCGTCTTGGGATTGATCATGATGGGATTTTGACCAAGTGGGCGAATATCTCGATCGTTGATTTCCTCGCGGGGGAGTTTAAGGTGCCGGTATTCCTCGAAAACGATACGGCGCTCGCTGGTCTTGGTGAGGCGATATACGGCGCCGGGAAGGGGGTAGGGCTTGTGGTCTATCATACCGTCAGTACGGGGGTTGGAGGGGTACGGATTGAGAATGGCGTCATTGATATGGCGAGTGTTGGCTTTGAGCCAGGGCACCAGGTACTTGATATTGATCGCACCATCCTCGGTGAGGATGTCCCACCGACTTTAGAGAATCTAGTCTCAGGACGGGCGGTTGAGGGTCGCATGGGCGTAAAACCGTACGATATTGACCAGGAAGACGTCATTTGGGACGAACTGGCTGGCTACCTCGCTCAGGGACTACGTAACACCGTGCTCTATTGGTCTCCGGAGGCCATTATCCTCGGGGGCTCTATGATGGTAGGTGACCCAAAAATCCCGATTGATTCGGTCCGCCGGGCGACCGTGGCTGTCCTTGATGGGGTGATGCCGTGTCCATTTATCACCACGGCCGAATTGGGGGATGAAGCTGGTGTCCACGGCGCCTTGGCCTTTTTGCAACAAAAGATGAAAGATGTCAAATAACAGGGGCTCAACCCCTGTAATACAAAAAATGGCTCTATTGAGCCATTTTTTGTGCCTTTTATAAGAAAAAAACCACCCCATTTCATTGACAGTAAGTCCAAAATGTGCTATTATGCTAGGAATCCGCAAAAGTCTGCTACGATTGTGCGGTTACTGGATTTGGGCGGTCCCCACCGGTATTATCCATTAAGACAACTGGCTTATTATATCGACTATCGTCCTCGCCGTCGTTGCCGCTTCTACCGCATTTTCGGTACCGGAAACCATGGCCTACGGACAAATCACGACCAACCAGAGTGAAGTAAGTACATTGACTGTTGAGGCAAAATCAGCCGCTGCAACCAACAAAAAGGTAGTCTATGCTACCGAAGCTGCAGCGGTCGGTGATACCGAAGCCGTCGTACGTGCCTACTTTGCGGACGTACCGGTCATGATTCAGATAGCCCGCTGTGAGTCACATTTCCGTCACTATCTAGCTGACGGAACCGTCCTTCACGGACGCGTAGACAATGCCGACACCGGAGTAATGCAAATCAACAAGCGTTACCACCAAAAGGCAGCGACTGCGATGGGTCTTAATCTCGATGATATTTACGGCAACATGGCCTATGCCCGCCATCTCTATGAGACACAGGGTACACGACCATGGAATGCGTCAGCTCCTTGTTGGGCTCAGACGCTTGCAATGAACTAATCTCCACCATCGAGCACATGCGAAAGCAAAAACAAAACACCCCCGAGGGGGTGTTTTGTTTTGTGCAGGTTCGAGGTCTTTCCTCAAACTTAGCTTTTGTTATTTTGACTTTAACTTCCAGCCTGATCCAGCACCATGTGCTGCTACATAGAGAAGTCCACCTACAATAGCGAAGTTCTTAAGAGCTGCAGTCACCTGGTTCTGGTCACTCCAATCACTGTGTCCGAAGTAGGTAGCACCAAGGGTGAAAAGAATAAGGGCTGCAGCTGCACAACCAACCCGGTAGCCAAGAATGAGCGCAAGACCAGCACTAATCTTGAGGATAACTACTGGCCAGTACATCATGGCACCAAGCGGTACACCGACACTGGCGAAGTAACCACCAATCGCTTCTGGTCCGGCGGTAAACATACCGTATCCTGTGAAGACAAACAGGAAACCTAATAAACTACGGGCGATCAGAAGTCCGTGACTTCCGAGCATCTTGCGTTGTGATTCATTCAACGTAAACATATGTGAAATAAATTGTGTGTAAATACTTTTTTTGTATCTATCGTCGTACAGCGTTTGACCTCTTGCGAAGATAGACAGTAACTCTTTCCGCTTATATTATACACCCATGGCAAAACGCTATTGGCTCATGAAGAGCGAACCCAGTGAATTTGGTATCAATGACCTCAAAAGGAAAGGGGGGTCTTTATGGGACGGGATTCGCAATTACCAGGTGCGGAACCTTATCCGCGATACGATTACAGTAGGGGACAGGGCGCTCTTTTACCATTCCTCATGTAAGGAGGTAGGGGTAGCGGGGGAGATGGAGATTGCGGGCACGCCAGTCCCAGATCCGACCCAGTTTGATCCCAAGAGTCACTACTATGACCCCAAATCGCCCAAGGATAGTCCGCGCTGGCTCGCCATCCCTGTGCGCCATATCGCCACCTGGGGCAGGGTAGTGCCGCTTGCGGAACTCCGCGCCACCACCGCCCTCAAAAATATGACCATCCTCAAAACGGGGAATCGACTTTCGATTACAGAGGTGACAAAAGAGGAGTATGAATTGATTTGTAAAATGTAGTATCCTATTTATACTTCAAGTTATGAAATGGGTAAAAACAATATTTGAGCACCCACTCTCAAGTCATCCTTTAGTTGTTAATATGTTCGGAATACTTCTCGGTGGTTTCGTTGTTGCAATTGGTTTTATAATAAAATATATTTATTTCAGCGAACCACTTGCTATTGAAGCATCAATATCAAGTGAAATTACTTCAGAGTTCGCAACATCAACATTGGAAACAAATCAAACAGCTACGTCTGATAGTGAACAATGTAATTTTATACTTGAGAACGTTCAAATAAAAAATTTTGCTTTTGGCGTAGTTGACAGTAGCGGAGGCAAGACCTGTGTACGAAATAGTGATATTTCTGGAACTGAAGATGGTGTTGGAATCATTAAATATTAAAACAAATTATATGAGTAAAGGGATAGTAATCAATGATTCAAAGGATGTAAAAGTTAAAGATGGCGTATTCATTGGGCTTGAAACTGCGATTGAAGCAAATAATGTTTCTGGTTTAGACCTACAAAACATTTCAGTGTTTGATAAAAGTGAGTTTCTTTTGTTACAGAAGCAGTTGACTGATGAGATTGATAATTCACAACTTGACGTCTCCACAAAAAAACGTCTCAAAATTACCCTTGATAAGACTTTTAAAAATAATAAAGTTAATCAAACAGAAGCAAGTACGGCTAAAAAAATGCTTAAATATGTAGGTGACAAAGCCGTAGATATTCTTATTCAGATGATATTGATGGTATCGACGCAATAACACGCCTTAGCACAATTTTGCTGATTACAAATAAGCACCAGAGGGAGCATCTTTCCCTAATGACTTTCGACTTCTAGACCATAGGGTAGGATAGGAAGATGTATATTGACAATCCTGTGATTAATGTCATTATTATATGTAAATCTGAACCTTCTAGCTCTTTGAAAGGAGCTCAACGTGGAAAAACGTCATCCCGCACTGTCGTGGGTTATCCTCCAAACCGAGGGCTATGGCTGGGCCGTCATTGGCTATATGCTGCTGTCTCTTGTGTTTGCGGCAGCGGCGTGGCTAATACCGCAGCTGCTTGAGCGTTTCGTGAATGAAGCGGCGGCAGGGAACCAGGACTCGTATTCAAAGCTCTGGTACCTGGCGCTCTTGGCTTTCACAGCCATTCCTGTTCTCACCTGGTTACGCCGTCGTTTGGTACTGAAATTGGTCTTCAATCTTGAACAGCGCATCATGCGCCACTTCCTGATTCTCGACCGGCCGTACTACGACCGTCAAAACATTGGTGAATTGCCGAAGCATCTCGCCAAGGCAGTAAACGGCACACAGAACCTGCTTTTTGCACTCCTGACACCATCTTTTTTGGTGCAAGTGCCGCTCGCTATCTTCGCGGGTTGGTATATTGCCCAAACCAGCATGTCAGTGGTCGTCCTCCTTCTTGGCTTTATGGCGGGTTATCTCTTTGTTGGGGTTCGCCTCGGCAAGCTGATGGCCATCAAAGAGAAAGAGGAGAACGAACTCGGCACGACGATCGACAATCGCCGTGAAGAGGTGGTCAAGCAAGTAACCTTTATCCAACTACAGCAAGCAACCGAGCCGGTCTATCAGGCTTTGCGCCGGCGTGATGAAGATCAGCTAGCGCAGAACAACTATCTGACTTGGCTATACGCCCTGTTTGGATGGTTGTCTGGCAAGGTAGAATTTGTAGCGGGCCTTCTGATGGTGATCTTCTTTTTGCCGTCAGTTGCAAGCGGGGAATTGCCGATGGGCACCTTCTTCGCGCTCTACATCTACATGGGGTATGTGGTACAACCGGCACTCTTCTGGGGTGATGTGTATGCCCAGATCAAGAGTGCCTGGGCAGAAGCAGAACCGGCGGCAGAGTTTTTGCGTGAACAGCCATCCATTCTCGACCGCCCTGATGCGGTTGATCTGGAGCCGCTTGATGTCGGAATGTCGTTTGAGGCTGTCTCCTTCGCCTACAAAGGGGAGGAGAGAGAACCAGTTTTGCGCGATGTGTCGTTCACGATTCCGAAAGGAAAAATGACGGCTATTGTCGGCAAGAGCGGGGGAGGCAAGAGCACGATCGCAAAACTCCTCACGAGGCAATACGATCCTGAGGTTGGTTGCGTATGCTTCGATGGTACGCCGCTGACCCATGTATCCAAGGCGTCGCTCTATGGACGCATTGCGTATTTGCCGCAAGACATCCCAATTTTCAGTGGTTCGGTGCGTGAGAACACCGACTTGCGGCGGGAATGCAGTGATGAGGATATTCGTCGCGTCTATCGGAGTGTCAAAGGCGACTTTGCCCTCAAGCAAGGAGGTCTCGACCGTTCGGCAGATGAGCTCTCTGGGGGAGAGAAGCAGCGGCTTGCGCTCGCACGGATGTTGCTCCAGGGCGCAGATGTGGTGGTGCTCGATGAGGCCACCTCAGCACTCGATGGAGCTACCGAACGGGGAATTGTCGAGACGTTTGAAGAGTTGCGCCTGGCCAATGGTCTGACGCAGGTCGTCATCGCTCATCGGCTTTCGACCGTCCAGCACGCTCATCAGATTATCGTTATGGACGGTGGACGCGTGGCCGCTATTGGCACGCACGAAGAGCTCCTTAAAACGTCGCCGGTCTACCAAGACCTGTCGACACACTTCACTCGCCAAGACTAGGCGATCGAAAGGGCCTCCGGAGTGACATCCGGAGGCTTTTCTTTTTACTCTTTGGTATATTGACAAATGTAAGAATACTGTCATTATGTTTAGTAAATCTGAACAAAGAAGAAACGAGGTCTTTGATGAAGTTGTATCACGTAAAGCAGCCAAAGCTGGCTGGCGACATGCTCCTGCCGCTCGCTACACTCCGGGATGAATATCCGGAACTCTACGCCAAAGCCATGGAAAAGTACGAGGGTAGGGAAGAGGTGACTCAGAACTTCATTCCTTTGCTTGACTGCCTATGGGAAGATGTTATCTTCCTCAGTCCGGTGCACCCACAAGTGCTCCATGGCGTACTCGTGTCCTGCGGGCACAGAGGATTGATTGGGAAAGAGGCGTATGTGATTGATCCGAGAAGTCTGCGGCCGGATCGATTGGTCATCTATGACTACGCTGACGGCGGGAGCTACAGCTTTTACGATGGCGAGGACTACCTTCGTCATGCGCGTATCAGCGACGTGACTCGGAATCACTACCGGAACGCGGTTGAGGCAGGGAAGCGACCGTTTCTCTTTCACGGCGTCACACACGCTATGTACCACGGCGAAATCTGTGTCGATGGACTGCCGGTGGTTCGCGTCAGAGCGTGACAACAACAAAAAATATCCACCCCGGCCAATGACATGGCCGGGTTTTGTATACTTAAAACATTGATATTTCAAACGTAAATTGACAATATCATATTTTTATGATATTGTGTTTGTGCGTGACCAATCCTGGCACGTTTATCCTCCATGTTAATGGGAGAACGAAGATGACGGCTCTTTTGAACTACGATCATCGCGCAGCTGGTACTGTTAGGTTCGATGCTTCGGTGTCGATAGAACAGTTGGCAGGATTCTTGGCTGAGTTGAAGTCGAGACATCCGGAGCGGTGGGTTGACCTTCATATCCGCGGGGCAGGGAAGGAAAGGGAACACTATATCGCTTTCCACTACATCCTCGCTGACGGGAAGAAGAAGACTCACGACAGGGCGGTGTTCAAGCTTGTACAATTTCTTGGCGATCGCCTCGGTTGGCGCGAAGATCACAAGAAGTCTGAGGCCAAAGTCCCCAACGGTGTGATGGGGTGGAGCATTTCAAGCGTTATGGCCGTGGCGTAAGCTGCAGCCCGAAGAGGAAGGTCCCGGCAAGCGCATGTCTTGCCGGGTTTTGCATATCGAGCTATTTTTTCAGTGGATTAGCCATGTCACCAGTTATAAGTTCAACCGCATACGTTGTTGTTGGAATAAATAAGAAAATAGTACTCGGCATAGACTTTATATTTAACCAAGTTTTGTATAAAGAGGTAGTACCGATTTCGATAAATAAGTTCTGATATCCGGTTTTATATACACCTAAATCAGCTCGGCCATGACTCAAGAATGGCTCGTTGATTACTTCAAAACCGTCATTAATGAAATGTTGTTTCACCACACCCATCATCGCTTGGTGCCAGTGGCCGCCATGTCTTTCTTCTGCACTACTATGTTCATCAATTTGGACTAGTTCACTTGACCACAAACCAAGCTCAATAGGGTTTTTAATCTCACGTGCTTGTATAGTGCCGTGTACTATCAGGGTAGCAATTTGGCGGAGCATTTTATCGGGAGATAGATTTGGCAGTATTGGTACACTTTCTTTACCGGCATAAGGACCAAAATCAAAAACTTCAGTGAGCCAACATTCCTCTTTTTGTATTGCTAGTTCAACTTCATGCCAGGGTAGGGGAGTCATAGATTATAAGGATATTAACTCTTAAAGTCTTTACCACCGTGAAATTTTTCGTGAATATCTCGCAAGCGTTTGTTGGTGACGTGAGTATAGATTTGGGTAGTGGCAACATTTTTATGCCCGAGTAGTTCTTGAACGGAACGGAGATCGGCACCGTGATTAAGTAAGTCTGTAGCGTACGTGTGGCGCAATGTGTGTGGCGTGACCTTTTTTGATACACCAGCTAGCAGGGAAGAGCGCTGTATCATGAGCTGGATTGAGCGGGGAGTGAGACGTCGTTCGTCACTATTTGACCTGGTATTAATAAAAAGGGGTTTTTCAACATCGTGACGTTTTTTGAGATATTCGCGAATCCAAAAAGCCGCACGTGGTGAAATAAAGATAGTGCGAATATGTTTTCCTTTACCGATGATTGAGAGTTCGTAGGTGCGGTCGGTCGCATTATCCTTGAGCATAGACATCTGATCTTGGTGTAGGGCAGTGAGCTCAGAAATACGCATGCCAGAAGAAAAGAAGAGCTCCATAATAGTCCGGTCACGTAAGCCATTGATAGTTGCAGTATCAGGTACGTTGAGCATAGCTTCGATGTCTCGCACGTCCAAGAAAGCAATCGTTTCCTCTGCCTTCTGCCGAGCCAGCTTCACTTTACTTGATGGCAGTGTTTCAACGTCTCTATCGGCGAGGAAGGCGAGTAGGGCACGGAGCGCAATGAGGTAGTAGTTTTGAGACTTCTTACTTAAGTTCTCGTCACGGGGGGTCTTGTAGGTACGGGCGATATAGAGGCGGTACTCCCAGATGTGCTCAGGGGTGAGTTCGTGTGGTAATAAATCTGGTGTCTTGTTTACAACCAGCCATTTAACAAAAAGATTCAGATATTGCTGGTAGTTACGTTGGGTATTTGAAGAAAGACCTTTTTCGATTTCGCAGTAATCAAGGAAGGGGAGGATGTACTCTTTGAGTGGTGTTGTTGATTTTCGTGTCGCCATACCTAAAAAGCATAACATACACTATGGTTCGCACAATATATGTAAAACGAAGTGTGGGTATAACAAATAGGTACTTTAATCACTTAAATTTAACTTTTAAAACACTACGACTCACGTAACTCATAATCAGTCAAAATTGATTATTTAACACGCTTCCCTACACTCGTATAAAAAATTATTTTTTACTTTTTTCTCTAACTTCATTTATTTATATTTTTCCTTCGATTCTGACTTGGCTCAAATTTGCCACGTGATACCAGCATCAGGTCAAAATGCCTCATGAGCCGATATCTGTATCAGGTCTCTAGGCCACGCCAGTTTTTGACCTGATGTCTGTATCGTCTCAAATGCCTTGCGAGGCTCCTGGCGGCG
>CALMKR010000192.1 GCA_937867625.1 uncultured bacterium
GAGAGGAAGTCACGGACATCGGTCGGCGTGGTTACAAACTCCTGGTATGCAACACCATTACCAAATGGCATGATGACACCGTTGATTGGCATCACTGCGATGTTACACTCCCCGTCACTGATACTAGTAAAACTAAAAGCAAAAAAGCCAATCATGCCGATAATGATGGCAATCGTGAGTACTACTGCAAATACTTTGAGTAAAACACTAGCAAGCTCCCGTCCAAATGACATATGTGGCATATAGCGGTCAGTATACCAGAACAGCCAGAGAAGTAACTACCAATTAAGGTAGGTGATGGTGAATTGGAGGACAGTAGCAAAAGAAACCCAAAGCAGATATGGGATGTTCACGTAAGCAACCCACGGGAAGTATGGATAGATGAAGTAGAGGGCGGCCGCGAGAGTCCCTAGTACCACCACGATATCAATAGCGGCGAGGAGATTACTTTGTAAGCCAAATTGAAGTGGTGTGAACAACGCATTAGCGATGAGGTTGAGGAGAAATATGGCCGCAATCCAGTAAGGCACTTCGCCAGTGTATGTCTTATAAAAAACATAGGTGAAGCTCAAGGCAATAATTGTGTAGAGTACAGACCAGACCGGCCCAAACAGCCAGGCCGGTGGCGCCCACGTCGGTTTGATAAGCGTCGCGTACCACGAGTAAGATTCCATGTGTGTATGGTACCACGTATGACATACGAAAAGGCGGAAAGACAGGAGTCTATGCTCCGCCTTTCCGCCTAGGTTACTCTGCGTCGAGCCGGTAGCCGTGACTGCGAACGGTGACGATCGACACTCCCTTTACCGAATGTTTGTTCATCAGCTTTCGCACACGCCCCACGTAGACATCGACCATCCGCGAGTCGAGCTCGTAGTGGTTCTCAGCCCTGAGTTGCTCCAGTATCACTTCTCTGCTGTAGAGGAAGTTAGGACGACTCATAAAGAGACAGAGCAACCCATAACCGGTAGGACCGAAATTGATGCTTTTGTCACCAATCGTGATCAAGCGCCTGGTGTGATCAAGTTCCATGTTCCCGGCGATGTAGACATCACGCGTGCTGATGTCAACGTGCTCAATGGCGGACGCTGTCACGATTGCTGCCAGCAAAGGGTCGTTCCCTCTGACCAGACAGTTGTCCGCCCCACATCGGTACAGCATAATCAACTCAGCATCGACCGGTTTTTCTTCCGTCACGACGATGATTTTTCCGCAGAAGCGATTCTTGCGCATCGCCTGAACCTCAGCGTGAGCGCCGTCTATCCTCTGCATTGTGACGACAAGTACTTGCGGGGTGGTCTCTCGGCTGTTCAGATCGCGAACACTCACCATCTTAGTCTCTAAACCCAACTCGTTCAGTCTGAACGAAATTTCCAACGCATCCTGCCCATATACGCCAATTCCATGCATGTTAGCACCCCTGTTGCTTTTTCTGGTTGATACTATACGACGATTCACAAAATATGCAAACGAAAAGGCGGAGAGACTGAGTCTATACTCCGCCTTTCCGCCGTTGGGTTTATTACCCGTCGTACTGCGTGTAGAAACGAGGCTTGACTGGACTGAAGTCATTCCAGACAGCCACTCCGTTGAAGCTTCCTCGAGAGGGGTTCCCTTCAAGTGACCCAAGCCAGCAGTCTTTCATCCCATCACCATTGATGTAACGGTACACCATCCACTGGGCTGGGCAGATGACGAACTCCTTGCCGGCATTTCGCCTTTCAGCTCTCGGTGGCGTAATCGTGATGCGGATGCCGCTTGCCGAGTTTTCGCTTTCGTAGAGAATTGTTTTCCCCGCCGCCGTCTTCGTCCCTTCTGGTACACAGGCACCAAGAGAGACGATTGTGAGAAGTGCAAAAAAAGCGCGCATGTTGGCCTCCTAGCCATATCAAGATCGATATGTTAAAACTATATCACACAAAACAAGAAAATCAATGCTTATGCATTGATTTTCTTGATTCTGAACCTATTTTACTTGTTAGATCCCCTTCTTCCCCATAGTCGCAATCTCGCGGAGCCACTTTTCGCGGCATGGGCCACCGACCTTCTCACATGGGCCATAGGCAGTGACAGCGGTGCGAATACCAGCAAATTCGAGAATACCGTACTGGATTTCATTCGTGAAATCTCCGAAGCGCCACCAGGTCTGGAATGGTGAGTGAGTACCAGAGAGGACAATCACCCGAGCGGTACGACCCTTGAGGTGCTTGTCGATACGCTTGGTTTCCTTGTTGAAGTTAAAGGCAAAGCCAGGAAGCCAAAAGCGGTCAAAGAGACCCTTGAGCAAAGCTGGCATAGCACACCACCAGTTTGGATACACAAGTACGATGTGTTCGGCTTCACGGAAACGGTTTTGGAGGTCAAGGAGATCAGGTTCAAGCTGCTGGATTTCTTTGTACCCCTTGTGGAGGATAGGATCAAAATGCAATTGGCCAAGATTGACGCGGACGACTTCGTGTCCGGCTTCACGTGCTGCGTTTTCGTACTGGCTTGCTACTTCCCCACTAAACGACTCGTGGTCAGGATGACCACAAAGAACTAAGATCTTTTTTGACATAGATACTTAGAGTATACGGCAACACGCTGCATCTTTAGATGCAGCGTGTTGATAATCTTTCTTACAATCACATATTTAGGACTTGGCTAATGACCACAGATTCGAGGCGACAAGGAGAAGAAAGATGAGGTGTACGTTGCTGTACATTGAATTTTTCTTCGACGCAGTCAACAAAGAAGATGAGGTTAGTAGGCAAGTTTTAACGTCGGATGCTGCCGTTGGGATTGAACTTCCCTGCCGCTCCACCTCCCCCCATCTGCATCTTCGCAAGCTTCTCCTTCATCTCCGGACTCATGACCGCCAGAATCTCCTGCTGGTACTTCGGAAGCACCTTCATAGCAGCCGCCATCTGGTTATTACCGTTGGTTTTGAGTTCCGCCTGCATCTCTTTGGCGATTTTTTCAAATAGCTCGGGCTTCTTTTCGAGCATTTCAATAATCATTTGCTGTTGCTCGACGGGTACGTTTTTCATTTGCGATTGTACGAGCTTCTTAATCGCCATGTTCTTTAATTTTCCAAACATATGTGTCGCCTATGGTAGCACATGGACGCCTTTTCTGCCTATCGAGGAGAGGTCCCTAGAGTATAGACAAATATGAAAAATAATGTTATTATAATGATTATTTGAGAAATTAAGCGTTTATTTATGCAGTCTATGTTACGAGTGGTTTTATCTGTGTTTAAGGATTTATTGGCGTTTATCAAGCAGCCGTTTGGCATGAAGTGGACCCGCAAGCGGGTTATTGCTGCTATCTTGGCAGTTTTAGTAGCTGGATGGTTTATTTCCCGCGGCCAAAGTGACGAAGTGGTAGCTCCAGTGGAAACAACCCCCGAAGTGAAGGTTTCCCAGGTCGCTAATCTCTCTGGTGGTGCTGGTTTTGCTATCACAGGATCAGTGGAAGCGCTTGCTGAAGCGCAGCTTAAGGCTGAAGCCGGTGGACGCGTGACTGCGGTTTCAACCGAAATCGGTAAGTTCGTCTCAGCTGGTCAGGTGATTGCGACGCTTGATAACGCGTCGGAGCGCGCGAGTCTCCTTGGTGCCCAGGGTGCGTATGAAGCAGCGCTGGCAGCGAACCGCCAAGGTGCCCTTGGTATCACCGAAGCCACCACCGGACTTGAAACCGCGAAGCGTAACGCTGTAACTGGCAACGCTAGTGGCTATAACGTCGTCAGTGGTGTGGTTCGCACTACCGTGGACTCATATTTCTCAAACCCAACCTCCGCCCTTCCTGGTCTTCGTATCGATGGTAAGGGTAGTACCCAAACTATCAACGCAGCCCGTGTGGCTCTCGAAGGTTCACTCGCGAAGTGGCAGAGTGAAAGTACTACTCTCACTACCGCCGGTAACATCAACAGTGCCCTTGAAAATGGTCGCCGTTACACCCGTGAAGTAGTATCACTCATCGATAGTCTCGTCTCTGCTCTTGAGCGTGATACCGATGGTGGTACTTCTGGTGACGTTGCTCGAGCGGCAAACATTGCTTTACTCACTGGAGCCCGCGGTACCCTCCTTGGTATCGAAAGCTCACTCCAGGGTTCACTCACTGCTATCACGGCCGCTGAAGACGCCAAGAGTCGTGCAGAAATCACCGCAGGAAATGGTGGCCCAACTGCTAACAGTGCTGCCCTCACCCAGGCCCTCGGTGCCGTTCGTGCCGCGCAAGCGCAGTACGAAAAGACCCTCGTGCGTACACCAATTAGTGGTGTGGTAAACGCGCTCTACATCAAGCGTGGTGACTTCGTTGCGCCGCAAGCTGACGCTGCCGTCATTGCGAACAACAACGGCAAGCAGGTTGCTGGTGCTATCACCGAAGCTGATAGTCAGACTATCAAGATTGGCGACGTTGTACACTTTGATGATGTTGCGACCGGTACTGTCACTGCTATTGCTGGTGCGGTTGATCCAAAGACTGGTAAGGTTGCTATCAAGATGAGTGTTTCCAATCCAGAACTTCTCACGACCGGTACAACTGTTTCAGTCTCGTTTGCTGATACTGGTACCAATACCTCACCAGTAGAAACTCCAATCATTATCCCACTGACTGCGGTGAAGCTCATGGCTGACAGTGCGGTAGTGTTCACTATCAACAGTGAATCAAAGCTTGAAGCGCGCATTATTACCCTTGGTCGTGTGCTAGGTGACACCATCATCGTGACCGAAGGCCTGACGAAGTTAGATACGATTGTCGTTGATGTTCGTGGCCGTAAAGCTGGAGAAACTGTAACTGTTACCTACTAGTATGCATAATATCTGGTTTTTCTTCTTGCGTAAGCAAGAATTTAGTTGGCTCGTTATACTTACGTTGATTGCTCTTGGGGTGTATGCACTTATTGCGATTCCGAAAGAAGCTTCGCCTGAGGTGATCGTACCGGTTGGTATTGTGACTACCGTCTATCCGGGTGCATCTGCTCGTGATATAGAAGAATTGATCACCAATCGTCTCGAAGACGCGATTGAAAACGTTGACGATATCAAAGAAATCACCTCCACTTCACGCGACGGTGTTTCTAGTATCACTGCGGAGTTTAATGCTTCAGCGAATATCGACGATTCGATTCAGGCGCTTAAGGATGCTATTGATGCTGCCAAGGCTGAACTGCCGCGTGATGCCGAAGACCCAATTGTGTCTGAGGTGAACTTTGCCGATCAACCAATCTTCGTTATTTCCATTTCATCTGATGCGACACCGTCTGACTTCACTACTCTCAGTGAGACTATTGCTGAGGAATTCAAAGATGTACTTGGGGTGAGTCGAGTTGATGTGCAAGGTGTACGTCCTCGCCAGGTGCAGGTGGTGATTCCACCAGAGCGTCTTACGGCCTTTGGTGTGACGCTGAACGATGTGACTGGTGCGCTCGCGCAGAGTAACAGTGGCTTCCCCGTTGGTGCCATCACTGCCGGTGGTGTCGAATATAGCGTGCGTCTTGAAGGCAAGCTGCTTACAGCCAAAGATGTCGAAAATGTCATTGTCACTACCAAAGCTGGTACCCCAGTCTACCTCAGTGATGTGGCCACGGTCGTCGAGACAGTAGACGAAGCCACTTCCCTTGCTCGTGTATCAGTTGGTGGACAGCCCTCTGAGCTTGCGATGACTATCTCTATCTACAAGAAATCTGGTGTGAACGTCACGACCATGTCAGACGCCGTAAACGAAAAGCTCACGGCTATGCGGGCCGAAGGTGGACTCCTTGCGAACTCACAAGTACTTGTCATCTTTGACCAGGGTGAAGACACCAAGGAGCAGCTCAACGAACTCGTCAAAGCAGGAGCCGAGACGGTTGTCCTCGTGATGATCTCACTCCTCCTTACTATTGGTTGGCGTGAGTCAGTGGTGGCTGGTCTTTCAATCCCCCTCTCGTTCGTGATTGCCTTTATTGGTCTCTATGCTTCGGGGAACACGATTAACTTCCTTTCCCTCTTTGCGCTCATCCTTGCGGTGGGTATCTTGGTGGACTCCGGTATTGTGGTGACAGAAGCCATCCATACCCGCCTCAAGCGCACGGGTAACCCACTTACGGCTGCGCGTGAGACGATTCGTGAGTACGCTTGGCCTCTGATTGCCGGTACGATGACAACAGTTGCCGTATTTGCTCCTCTCTTCTTCCTCTCAGGGGTAGTTGGACAATTTATTGCCTCGATTCCGTTTACGATTATCTTCGTGCTTATTGCGTCGATTATTGTGGCACTTGGGATGGTGCCGCTCATCGCAATTCTTTTTACAAGCAGTAAAGCCCCAAGCCGCTTTGAAGTCATGCAGGAGCACTACACCGAAAAGGCTCAAGCTTGGTACCGAGCTCACCTCGTGACCTTCCTCGGTAACTTCCGCGCCCAACGTTGGTTCTTATGGTCGCTGTTTGGTGGATTCTTGCTTGCTCTCACCTTGCCAGTATTTGGCCTGTTGAGTGTCATCTTCTTTCCACCTGAAGACGTGGACTTTATCTACCTCGATATTGAAGCGAAAGAAGGTACACCGCTGGCAGTCACCAATGTTGGTGTCCGGAAGGTGGAAGAACTCCTCTACGAAGTGCCGGAAATTGAATCATTCTCATCAGCTGTTGGTGGTGGTTCTGCTTTCACTGGTGGTGGCGGTGCAGGAGCTCGCTACGGAAATGTTACCGTAGCTCTTAATAAAGACCGTGATCGCTCAAGTGCTGAAATCTCTACCGATCTCCGCGCCAAGCTCGCTACGATCAAGGATGTGACAGTAGCGATTACTGAGCAGCAAAACGGACCACCGACTGGAGCTCCGATTTCCTTCACTTTTATTGGTAGAGATATGGACGCTTTGGCCAAAACTGCCGAAGAAGTAAGTCTCCTTCTCGAGCAAGAACAGGGTGTCCGCGATGTATCAAGTAGTGCCGACTCAAGCTCAGCTGAGTTTGTCCTTCGTATTGATACTGCGAAGGCGAGCTTGCTGGGTGTCAGTCCAGCGAGTGTTGGACCTGTTCTTCGTGCTGCGGTATACGGACTTACCGCTACGACGCTTCGTCGCGATGGTGATG
>CALMKR010000193.1 GCA_937867625.1 uncultured bacterium
CTGCCGGAAGACCTGCCGCCATGGCATTTTGCACATAAATAACGTCGTGATGTTTGGCAAGCTGGTAGAGTTCAGTACCAAATCGAAATATTCGTCTCCAGCGTGAGAGTTTTTTGTCGATAACAATAGTCTGCGGAGTCAATAGTGGATTGTCGAGATTACTAAAGGTAAGGACAGTCACCTGATGACCATGTTGTATCAATTGCTTTTCGATCTCTATAGTATAGGTAGCAGGACCGCCAACTTCTGGTGGGTAAATCGGGGTTGCGATCACAATTTTCATGCTCCTATTATACAACCCTGAAACTAAATGACCAAGACTTTACACGATGGTTGGTCATCCTCGTACGTGCCGAAACATGCCTCACACGAAGCAGTACGTTCCTTCGTGGCCGCTTCTATTTTACAAACTTTTCTGCTACACTCACCGTCATATGTCAAAACTATCAGTCGGGACTGCATGGACAGCTACCGACTGGGAGATCCCCTTGTAAAACCAAAGTATTTTCTTCCGTTTAAAGTAACAATTTCCATTCCAATGCCCAAAAGACCGGGGAAAGACTACGGTTTCCTCCCAGGCAAGAATAAAGTGTGACGATAAAAGCCTATGCATCACTGCACGGGCTTTTTTGCTGTGAACCCATGAGATAGTACTGCATTTTGTTCCGACACATTGGTAAATCGTAGCAGAACTAAACCGATACAGTGGCGCGCGTGTGCTTCTGACGTTCTGCAAAATAACGCTTCAGACGCTGCTTAGGATAGAACTTCAATACTTCATGGTCGGGTAGCATTACTTGATGCGGTCCCGCTACACCTGGACGACCAGCACGCTTCACTAAAGCAAAATCCCCTAAGTGAGGTAGACGTACCACTTTGTGCCGTCGCAGCTCCTGGGCCACTACCTGCACCATTGCCACATAAATAAGAAATACCTCATCACGACTCATGTGACTCAGTTCTTTAGTAAGCAAATGATAAAATCGCTCATCGCGAAGCAGGTCCTTGTTTGCTTTGTAGTTAATTGGTGGTTTCCATGCCATTCCACCATTTTATCTCAGTACCTAAGTTTGAAATTTTTGATGGAATTTTTTTAGGGTCTGCGTTTTTTACACACCAAATATTTTCAAACCACCCCTTCAAGTAAAAATTGCCTGACATACCGTTACTTACCCAGTGTCTTATATAGCAAAACGTCTCCAAACCACCCCCCATACTCACTATTATTGCTTCAAGGTTCCTGTAACTAAGGTTATGAATGTTTGCTTATTAAACAGCCACGCATCATTTGTATTGATTTTACCTCAGTACGGCCTAACAAAATACACAATGAAATCAATTAACAGCATCTTAGTAGAACGTAAGGTGGAATCAACATGGCGGGGTAGTGAGAAGACCGCTGAACAAATGCGTCAGCAAGTCAGAGAACGCTTCGGAGACAAGGCGGCAAAGGAATATGATCCGTTGAGACACGTGATGACCTTACGGCAGTGGGGACGTTATGGTATCAGGGTAAAGGCAGGGGAGTCAGCTCTAAAGACATACACCGTGATTGAGAATGATGAGGAGACAGGTGAAGCAAAGCGAGTTCGACGTTCACTTCCTGTATTCCATTACTTGCAGACCGATTTAGCTACTTCACATGAATAACACTACTTATGCGCGTCGCCCGACTCAACGACGCACCTACCACACACCGACTCAAGCACAGCATCCCGCTCAGGAAGCCGTAGAATCGGTTATAAGGCAGTATGAAGGGGAGTTTCAACTCAGAGCACAGTTTATCAAAGACGAGGCTTCAATGACGGTATTTCGCAGACCAAACAGTGTCGTTGTGGGATATATCTGCAGGCTATTTGATTCAGAAAATCGTTGCTTGTCTGAAGGACGGGGTGTATCTATTATTAGCTTTCAAACAGGGAGGTATATTAACAAGGCAATTCTCTACGCACGAAACGCTAGCCTCATTGATTGTGTAAGTCGTGCCAGTAAACTCTCTACGGTGTTTGCGTCCGATGAGGAAGAGGGAAGTGAAGTTAGTCATAGCAACTACGCTTCCAATCCACCCGAGCAACAACCGTCTGAGAAGCAGGTTAAATATCTACGTAATTTGATTGAAACTCTACCGAGTGATGAACAAACAGACCTGCTGACGCGCTTGCCGCAAATGAGTCGCTATGATGTATCACAACTAATTAACACACTTAAGGAAACCTAACATTAAAGTCGGTACTAGCTAACATTGCTGGTACCGACTTTTTTGCTGTGACTATATTCTTATCTAAAAGTAAACTAATATAAAATTATGACTCCGCTCGAAGAATTTAAAAAGCTGGTCCCAAATGCTGATCAGCTTACTGAGGATCAACTCATAACATTTCGTGACCTCATTGATATGCAAGCAGACCATATTCTCGACTCATTTATGGCTGAAAAGGCCGAAGAGCTGCAAATCGGTGGTGATACAATTAAGTAATATGAAAAACTGGTTTAAAAGAAACAAAGTCGAGCTTATCCTAGGCATTGGACTCACGCTCTTTTTGATTAACTTCTTTACTGAGCAAGATGGTGATATGTATATTATTTCCATTCCGCTGGTAGTAATTGGTGGATTGATGATGTACAAACGACACTACCGTTCTAATCTATTTAATTCTTCATTCCTCGGTTCACTTGATGATGTAGATGACGATGAACTCTACGAAGACGCTAAGGAGGCAGTACTTGAGGCTGGCAAGGCTTCTACTTCATACATACAGCGCAAACTACGTGTAGGCTATTCAAGAGCAGCTCGGTTAATGGATATGCTCGAAGAAAAAGGTGTTATTGGTCCCGCTGATGGTGTTACTCCACGAGAAGTGCTTAAAAAGTAAAATGGACATCTACCTAGACATTGACGGCACCATGATTCACGAAGATCATTGGGATACAGAGAATCAAGCTGCTGCAGGTTTAGCTGAATTCATAATTGCTTTGAGGTCTCATAACACCTATTGGCTTACTACTCACTGCCGTGATGGTAACCCAGAACGCCCAAGAGAAATCATGAAGCGCTTTGTACGACCTGAGTTGCATGCAGATATCGACCGTATTAAGCCTACTGTCTGGGACACTATGAAAACGCAAGGTATCGACTGGTCCCGTGACTTCATTTGGTTTGATAATGACATCTCGCCGTTTGAATGGGAGAAAATTGAACAGGGGACAGAAGGACAGCAAGCAATAGAGGTAAATTTAAAACTAAACCCGAACCAACTGATTGAGATCACTAATGATGTGTTGTGACTTTATATAAGCGTTAATAGCCCGTACCAGTGTTAGCTATATAGGGCTTACTATAGGCATAATTGAGCTAATATGGCTAAAATGCTACTCTTGTTACATCTATGAGCCATAGGTGTAATAATTATGAAATTAACAAAATTCAAGGTCAACGACTTTAAGCGTATAAAGGAGCTGGAGTTAGAGTTTGCAAAAAATGGTGACAATATAACTGTTTTAGCTGGTCAAAATGAGTCAGGAAAGAGTACAGTGCTTGAAGCACTAGAAACATTTTATCAAGAAGGTTTCTCTGATGATTCTGTTTGGCTTTTGAAGGACGCCCACAAGGACAAGCAAAAGACCGAGTTTCATTTTGATGTAGAAGATGTTGATAAAGCAGGCTTTGTTAAACGCATAGCAAAAAAATTATCCCTTACACCGGAATCTGCTACTTATCTAACTACACGGCTCCAAAGCTCACCAATATTAAATAAAATCGTTTTCTACCTCGATGCATCAACTGAGAATGTAGGAGCTTTTTTGGATGATACTTTTTTGACAAATCTTCGAGGATTTATCAATGCGACACTAAATGATTTTGATAATGACGATCAAGAGATAAAACAAACAGTTGTAGCAACAGAAGCTGAATCCGATGAGGATGATGTTGAGGCAGAGGAAATTGAGCCTAAAGTCTATGCTACTGAAGCTAATGATGTAGACATTACCTCAGCTTTATACGCCTCAGCACCAAGCTTTGTTCTCTTCACAGATTCTAAGTGTGACCTATTACCAGATCACATTAAACTAAGCGAGTATATTGCGGATAAAGGTGATGGTATTAACGCAGTTAAAAATCTGGAGAAGATTCTCGGCGTAAGTTTTAAAGATATTGCAGAAAAGCAAACTCGCGAACGTAATCCTGAATTGGATAAACTCAACAGTGGTCTTAGTGCGAACTTTGAGCAGGTTTTTAAGCAACGTGTTCACAATGAAAATAAGGTAAAAATTATTTGCTACGTTGAAGCAATGTCAGCAGCACTTGCGTCGAAGACTGAAGACATCGGTGAAGATTTTGTTTATTTTTCTGTTGAAACTAAAGATGGTGAGCCGCTACCATTGAGACTAAGAAGCAAAGGGCTTGTTTGGTTCCTGTCTTTTTGGCTCATATTAGAATCGATGAAGGACAGGAAGCGTTTAATACTCATAGACGAGCCAGACAATAGTTTGCATGTTAACGCTCAAGGAGATCTCCTTACGGTGCTTGAAAATATAGCCCAACAATATGGGCACCAGATTGTATACGCAACTCACTCACCGTTTCTAATACCAATAGATAAACCTCATCGTATAAAGCTCGTTTATAATGATGCAGATAATGGTGTCGCTATTGATGAAATTACATCTGCAGCAATGACCAAGAGTAAGGAAGAGGCTCTGTTGCCAATTTACTATGCAATTGGCTGTGATGTTGCGAAAAATAACGGAATCTTTACTCAACAAAACGTTATTGTTGAAGGTGTATCTGACATGTATGCATTCCGAGCAATGGAACTTTTGCTGACAAAGAAATCCGAGACACACTTTCTACCAGGCGTAGGGACAAAAGGGGACAAAATTAATGGTCTAATAAGCCTTTGTACTGGGTATGGCTTAAATTGGTGTCTAGTTATGGACAATGACCGCTCAGATATCGAGGAAGGTACTGGTTTAACTTACCCAGAAAGAAAGTATCAGTTATTAAAAGATAACTTTTTCGCTGGTGATGAAGACATGGTTAGCAAGCGAGTCAAAATTCTATCACAAGGTACTTTAGAGGATCTCTTCACCGTAGGAGACATCGAACATATAGCCTCTGTAACTGGTTACAAACTTGCTCCAAAACCCACAAAGAAAAATAATGAAGCATACATCGGGATTCCGAGGAAGGGACTTTTTTGGAGAATGTTTTTGTCCAGCGTCACAAGTAAAAAAATTAAGCTAGACGGCCTATCAAAAGAGTCAAAGGATAACTTTACAGAACTACTTAGCTTCATTTCAGACTGTTTTAAGCAACCTGAATAGTCAGTGCTGGTGTTCTGGCGTTATAACCCTCAAAAAATTGAGATAATAAGCCTTAAATGCTACACTTTTTGATATATGGTCCCAACTACCGAATGTTACGGGAGGTTTATAGTATATGAGAATTAATTTTTCTGATGTACAGCGAAACGTTTCTGAAATAGCAAATCGCCAAGTATATACTAGCGATGTTTTGTACGAGTTAATGGCTGCTTATGGTAGAGCTACCGCCTCCATCACTAAACTGCGTAGCGGTAACCTAAACCTCGCAGAAGATAAATCAACCACTGTACTCCAGCGAGGTGTCGTTTACTTTAAAGTTGTTCCTAACGCTGCCAGTTTACCCGCCGAAGTTGAAAAGTTGGAACAAGACCCTTTGAGCCAACGATACAACCCACGCTTTTTAATTGCGACCGACCTAAAGACTTTTGCTGCCAAGGACACTAAAAAGGGGAATACACTTGAAATAGCCTGGGAAAACATTGACCGTAATGTGGACTTTTTCTATGGTTGGACGGGGGATGAGGTGACAGATGAAAAAACAGAAGCGGCTGCAGACAGGCGTGCAGCTGACAAAATGAAAGAGCTCTACCAAGAGCTAGAAAAGGTTAATATAGACAAGTTTAAAGCTAAATCTAGCGACTTTCGCCATCACCTAAATGTTTTTTTTACCCGACTCCTCTTCTGTTTCTTTGCTGAAGATACCCGTGTCTTTTCCAAAGAGGATACGTATATATTCACAGGCTCAATTAAAGACTTTACGCAACCAGACGGATCTGATCTTGATCAGTTCCTGAGCACACTATTCGAGTCACTAGATGAAGAGGATAAGAGTAAATACACCAGCCCGTTTTCAAAATTCCCGTACGTAAACGGAAAGATTTTTAGTAAAAAATTCGGCATTGAAATACCCAAATTTAATGCTCAAGCACGCAAGCTTATACTTGATTGTGGTGCGCTGAGTTGGGCAGAAATAAACCCTGATATTTTTGGTTCAATGTTTCAAAGTATTGTGGACGAAGAACATCGGTCCACGCATGGAATGCACTATACGAGTGTTCCAAACATCATGAAGACGATCGAGCCACTATTTTTAGATGAGCTACGTGATGAATTTGATAAGCATTATGATAACCCAAAGCAGCTCCAGAAACTGCACGATCGAATATCAAAGATTAAAGTATTTGATCCAGCTTGTGGTTCAGGCAACTTTTTAATTATTGCTTACAAGGAGCTTCGTAAGTTAGAACACGCAATCATAGAAAGACTTTTTGATGACGAACACAAGCGTAATATTTTGGCAGGAAGACTTAAATCAAAAATTGAACTCGATAATTTTTACGGCATTGAAATAGATGACTTTGCCTGCGAGGTGGCAGTGCTTTCATTGTATCTGGCGAAGCATCAAATGAACATTGAGTTTGAAAAGCAATTTGGTCAAGAAATCAAACTCATCCCGCTTAAAGATAAAGCGAATATCGTACATGGAAATGCTGCGAGGGTTGACTGGCAAGAAGTTTGCCCAAATAAACCGACAAAGAGAAGTCTCATTACTGAGCAGCAAGAGCAGTTGATAGTAACGGAAGATAAAATGGACCATCTTTTGACTGAGGATGTATGGGAGGAAATTTATTTGATTGGAAACCCTCAATACACAGGATCAAGAAAACAAACAGAGAGGATGAAAGATGATATGGATTTTGTTTTTGCAGGACCCGATTCTGTCAACGGTTATAAAGTGTTAGATTACGTTCTAATTTGGTTCTATAAAGGCATCCAGTACATTAAAGGTAACCATTCTTCAAAACTTTCATTTGTTTCAACCAGCTCCATATGCCAAGGTGATCAAGTTGGTATATTTTGGCCTAAAGTGCTTACTGAGGTAGAAATAGGGTATGCATACACGGCATTCAAATGGTCAAACAATGCAAGAGATGTGGCCGGTGTATCATGTGTCATTGTTTCTTTGAGAAATCTTAGTAAGAACAGTAAGACTCTGTTTTATAAAGAGTTTGCAGAAAATACAAATATCATAAGTGCATATTTAACCTCTGGCACAAGCACAGTAGTACATCGTCGGAAAAAAGCTCTTTCGAATCTTCCTATAATGAGCTCAGGTAACTATACGGGTCATGCTCAAAGCTTAATGCTAGATAAGGAAGAGGTTCTTAGTCTACTGAAAATTGCTCCTGAAGCAGAAAAATACATTAAAAAGCTAATGGGCTCTGATGAACTTATCAAGTCACTAGATCGTTGGTGCTTGTGGATTGATGACGAAGACCTATCTGACGCTATCAAAATTAATGAAGTAAGAATACGGATAGAAAAAACAAGAAATTCAAGGCTTGAGTCTAGAGATCCATCTGCGAACAAATTAGCTTCACGACCACACCAATTTCGCGACCGGAAGACAACAAAAACAAATTCGGTTGTAGTCCCGATAGTGTCATCAGAAAATAGAGTATATGTGCCTATTTCCATAGTTACAAATGACACCATTTTAACCAATAAAGTAGTTGCTGTTTATGACACGCATTTATATGTTTTTGCAATTCTAACCTCATTAATGCATATGGCCTGGTTAAGTGCCGTATGTGGTAGGCTGGAAACAAGGTACAGTTATTCTTCTGAAATATGTTACAACACTTTTCCTATAAGAGATTTGTCAGATAAAGACATTAAGGATTTAGAAAATTCAGCAAAAAATATTTTACTTGTTAGACAAAACTACACGGAAAGAACATTGGCAGAGATGTATGGTCGCGGTCGAATGCCTGACGATCTGCAAGAAGCACATCACCAGAATGATTTACTCGTGGATAGGCTCTACCGACAAAAACCATATCTTAACAATGAAGAACGGTTGGCTGACTTGTTCAAGCTATATGAAGAGATGATTGCTAAAGAAAAAGAATTAGTATGAACAAAGAAACAATAAATATCATCGAAAACGAATACGAACAAACTGGTGCCAGCAAGCGCTTGAATGAATTCGGTATGCGTGAAATGCAGCAGAGAGCTTATGAAAAACGCAGTAGTAAGTATCTCCTCATCAAAGCCCCTCCAGCCTCGGGTAAGTCGCGCGCGTTGATGTTTATTGCGCTTGATAAGATCGTAAACCAAGGCTTGAAGAAGGTAATTATTGCGGTTCCAGAAACATCTATTGGTGCGTCATTTTCTAATACTAAACTTACTCAAGATGGTTTCTTTGCGGACTGGGAAGTGGAGCAGAGTAATAATCTCTGTGCTGGAAGTACGGACGATAAGAGTAAAGTGAAGGCATTTGTACGCTTCATGGGAAGTGACGATAAGATATTGGTATGTACACACGCCACAATTCGCTTCGCTTTTGAAGAACTACCTGCTTCAGCGTTTAATGATTGTGTTCTGGCGATCGACGAATTTCATCACGTCTCTACAAGTGATTCCAGCATACTTGGCAGGCTTATAACGAACGTCATGCGTGATTCAAATGTACAAATGATTGCGATGACGGGTTCTTACTTCAGAGGTGATGCTGTACCTATCCTTAGCGCTGAGGAGGAAGTAAAGTTTGATAAGGTTACCTACACGTACTACGAGCAGCTAAATGGGTACGAGTTCCTTAAAACTCTCGGTATCGGTTACCACTTCTACACCGGTAGTTATCTTGATGCTGGGGCACTTGATGCTGTTTTAGATACAACCAAGAAAGTCATCATTCATATTCCAAACGTAAATGCTAAAGAGTCGACACAGATCGGCAAACACGAAGAAGTGATGCAGATTTATGGAATTATTGGGGAATGGCTTGAGCAAGACCCAGATACTGGTATAGAGATTCTGCAGACTGAAGATGGCAGGAAGTTAAAAGTTGCCAACTTGGTTGAAGATGAGCCGACTCACAGAAGTAAGTTGGATAGATACTTAGCTGAAGTGGCTCGGGAAGACATTAACGGGGTTGATATTATTGTAGCGCTTGGCAAGGCGAAAGAGGGTTTTGATTGGCCATTTTGCGAACAGGCACTCACAATCGGGTATCGAGCGAGTCTCACCGAGATAGTCCAGATTATTGGTCGATGCACTCGTGATAGCTACAATAAAACCCACGCACAGTTCACTAACTTAATTGTTCAACCAAATGGCACGCAAGGTGATGTGCAAATTTCAGTAAATAACATGCTGAAGGCAATTACGGCGTCCCTACTCATGGAACAAGTTTTGGCACCTAACTTCACTTTTAAGCCAAGAACTACACCAAATCAAAAGACAGCTGCCGGTGAAGTGTTTGTAAAGGGATTGCGGCAAGCTCCAAATGAGAAAGTGAAAAGAATCCTAGAGACTGAGCTTGAAGATCTGACAGCTGCAGTGCTTCAAGATACTCAATACCAAAGATCAGTGGCAGCAAATCATTCCCCAGAATATCGAAAGCATCTCCAGTCAAAAATTATTCGGGAACGACTCCCTGGTCTTAATGACGACGAAATTGAGGTTACGCGGCAATATCTTGCTAGCAACCTGGCATTTAAAACTGGCAAGATAACATCTGAAGGTGATAAAAAGTTCATAACTATGGCTAATAGTTTCGTTAACCTGGACGACCTGACGATCGACTTGATTGATTCAGTGAATCCGTTTCAACATGCCTTCGAGGTACTGGCTAAGAAGATTGGCTCTGACGTGTTCAGAGTAATTCAAGACACAATTGCTGGTTCACGTATTGATATGTCCGATGAAGACGCACTTGCTCTTGTGCCTCAAATTAAGTCCTTTGTTATAAGTCATAATGGTCAGTACCCCAGACTTAATTCAAACGATAAAAACGAGAAACTACTGGCTCAAGCGCAGGCGTATCTTACAGCTAGACGTTCGCAACTACTGAGAGATAAAGAGGTTAAAAATCATGAAGAATAAAGATTTTTCTAAAGAATTACTAGAACTCTTTGAATCAGAAGATGCTGTTTTGTTTGTGGCTAAAGACAAAACAAAAGGGCCGACAGCAGACGACAGGTTATCACAATCTTTTCTTGAGATTGTAGATTTTGTATCGAAGAATGACCGTGAGCCAAAGATAGATGCAGATGACTTTGGAGAGCAGCTGCTCGCGAAACGACTCGAATCAATTAAGTGCAACCACGAAAAAGTAACCGCTTTGGAGAAGTATGATTCCTTAGGTTTACTAGAGCAACCCGATGCACCAAAAACTGTTGAGGAACTACTTGATAACGATGTCTTCGGAATCTTTAGTGGTGATGAAAACAAAATTTTTGAACTGAAGAATGTAAAACCGAGGCAGGTTGTGAATCTAAGTGATGAAAGAGCCATAAGAATGCCTGCTAAAGACTTTTCAGTGTACAGGCCTCTTTTTGAAGAGACACAGAAGAAGCTAAAAGTAGGTGAAAGTAAGCTGATTCAATTTACTTCTATTGAGCAACTGCAAGTCGGTAGGTTCTATGTAAATGGCGGGCAAATGGTGTATGTAGTAGCTGAAGGAGAAATTGACCAAAAGGTAGGCTATAAGCAACAGCGACTACAAGTGATAATTGAGAATGGTACCGAATCTAACATGTACAAACGTTCTTTGGCGCAGCGTCTCTATGAGGGTGGCTATTGCGTAGTAGGCGTAGATGAAACACTCGATTTTGCATCTGACGATGATGAACATGTCGCAGGGTATCTTTATGTTGTCCGTTCACTAAGTAACGATCCGAAAATTAGCACAATTGCAAACCTTCACAAGATTGGATTTTCAACAACACCTGTACAAAAAAGAATCGCAAACGCTAAAGACGATCCAACGTACTTAATGGCAGAGGTTGAATTAATCGAAAGTTACAGGCTCACCGGAGACTACAACCCACAAAAAGTTGAGCACATGATACATCGAGTGTTTGCGGACGCCGCACTTGATCTAAATATAATTGATAAAGAAGGAAGGGAGTATAAACCTATGGAATGGTATTCAGTACCAGTGCATGTAATAAGAGAGGTCGTTGATTTGGTACATTCTGGCGAGATTGTGCACTACGTTTATGACTCAAACACCCAGAGAATAGTGAATTTAAAAACATAAATTATTAGTATGGAAACTAGCTCAAAAATCGAAGTCAGGGGTGGAACTAACTTGAACGACAATCTCCAGGAGTTTGCCCGCAAAGGTGTCATTCGTATTCCTCATTTTCAGCGTGACTACGTATGGGAACCCAAGCGTGTAAAAGACCTACTCGACAGTATCTACCGCAAGTTTCCAATTGGTACTTTTTTCTATTGGATTCCACCAAGTGAGTATTCAAACTTGTATAAAGACTTACCTCAGCTTGAACTACCACAACCTGATCCTCACACCAAAATCAAATTAGTTCTAGACGGACAACAGCGCTTAACGTCGCTACACTGCGTCGCTCGTGGCTTAACCATTGAACGTGATGGTAAGAAGCCGCGTGACTATAAAAAAATCTGCTTCGACTTAGATAAGAAAGAGTTTGTAGTTACACGTCTTGGAGAGAACAAGTCACGCTATATCTCTGTGCATCGTTTGTTTGATCAGGAGCTCATTTACGAAATTTACGACAACTTATCCGAGCAACGAAGACGGGCTTTGAACGAGTGTCAGATTGCCCTCACAACATACCCGCTGTCTATCGTTGAAGTAGAAGGGAAGAGTCTCGAAGAGGCTATCGTCATTTTTGAGCGTATAAACCAGGGCGGTAAGCGCCTCAACCTGTTTGATTTAGTAGTTGCTAGCACCTGGAGCACTAACTTTGACCTGAAAGATAAAATAACTGAGTTAAATAAGCACTTTGAATCACGTGGTTTTGGGAAGCTTGATGAAGAGATAGTAACGCAAACACTCGCGCTTGTAATAAAAGGTATATGTACAAAATCGTTTCAGTTGCAGCTTACTAACCAAGAAATTGTAGACGGATGGAAAGAGGTTGAAAATGGACTAAAACTGGCTGTTGATTTTGTATCAGAGAATCTCGGAGTGCGTGTAAATGACTTTATGCCATACCCAGCAATGCTTTCACTTATTGCGTACATGTTTATCAAGAATGAAGGACGATCGCTTTCTTCTTCTCAACGACAATTCCTTGAGCAATGGTTTTGGCGAGCTACCTTCTCACAGCGGTACAGTAGTTCTACCCTGACACTCCTTAGTCAAGATCGAGTGCAGTATTTCGACCCCGCAATTGAAGGCGAGACAGTCACGGTAGATTATCCTCTTACTGTCACGCTCAAAGGAATTGCCACTCTCCGTATCCATACCAACTCAGCAATTAAAAACGGTATCCTGTGTTTGCTCTCATTGCGTAGTCCACAACACTTCCGCAACGACAGTCCAATTGTGTTAGATCGCTCTATCTGCTCTAGCTTCAATGATGTCGAAAAGCATCACATCTTCCCACGAGCATTCCTTGAGCGGTTAGACATTAAAGATACTCGACAACTAGTTAACTTTACCTTCCTTCCGGCTGAACTCAATAATGAAATTCGAGACAAGGAACCAAAAGTTTACTTTACACAGTATCAAACGGAGAACCCCAACTTTAACAGCATGCTGAAGAGTCACTTCATTTCACCAGAAGCTGACTCACCAATTTGGTCCAACGACTACAACGGTTTTATTGAGATGCGAGCTGCGATGTTCATGCAGGAGATTGAGCGTGTCACAGGAGTAATCACTGATCTTGAACAGCAGGTCCAAGACCAACCAGATGCAGCAATAAAGCAACTTGAAAGAAGCCTGCGTTCATTCATTGATACCAAGTTAACTGACGCACTTGGTGCAGAGTGGTGGTCAAGTGTACCGCAGGATATACGCAACGCTGTTGAGCAAAAGACTGGATACCGCCACAAGCGACACCCTGGAGAGTCAAAGTTGCCAATGACTAGCTTCCAGCTACTTACATACTGCGACATCATGGACTACCAGAAAATTATTCAAATGCAGTGGCCAACGTTCGAGTACTACTTTGCCTCAAAAGGAGAGATTGAAAAGCACTTCGCCGACCTCAAAGAGTTTCGTAATGTCCTAGCCCACGCGGGAGAAATGACCTCAGTGATACGTAAGCGAGGAGAGGCTTCATTTGAATGGCTCGCTAAGATTATCTCTCACGAGTACAGTGCTACCGTATCTCAGATCAACGAAGAGGAGGAGGTTGCAAGTGATGATGAAAAGGCTAGTCGAGCATTTATGGATGCACTTACTGCCTCAGACGATGCCCACCGACAAGCTATGCGTAGAGTGGCCGATTTACGTGACAATGAGAGCGGTGAGGGCCAGAACCCATCTTAGTGCTTTTACGCGCGCCAGAACGCAATTTTACCCTCATTTCATGTCGTCCCCGGGGCTGTTTTAGTTTTCTCTCGTTTCGCAATAGTGACTAAATAGCGTAACACTGCCGGTCGCTCATTTTTGGCGTAATCATCCTTATCAACGAGCCGATGGAAATAGCGGCGTACACTAGCCTCAGTCAGGTTGGTGTTTCGGATAGTCTCAGCAAAAACGGTGTAGGTGCTATAAAACGGATACTTGGTGGCGATCTTCTCATAACGGGATTTAATGTCGTACATGCATGTATTCGAAGCGGGATTAAATGCTACGTAACAATCGTATCTAAGTCCCATTTTTCCTCATGGGTGTAGTTGCGCTCTTTACTGCTGCGACAACAACACTGCTACAAGCATCCCGAAGTGAGTGCTGGCTTGAGCCCCCAAAGGCGACCAGCCGAACGAAAGGGATGCTGCTACACTGCGGTATTCTATTAAGTAATTCTATTATTCTTCTATCTATCTGCTTTGGTAATACGCTACCTCTCTTGCTGGTAATAATTGACTGATTTGGTAGGTAAAATTGGTACTCTGGCAAACTAGTGAATGTTAGTAATTAAACATTCACATCATGAACACAATCAAACCTAAAGAAGCAAAATTAAAGCACGATGAGTTTAACCCGCATAAGGCATTCAAGTCATTTTGGCGACTACCAAAAGCAGTCGCAGCACATGAACGTTTGTCTCTGGGGGCAAAAGTTCTCTATGCAACACTAGCAGGTCTAGCAGGATCATACGGCACCTCATACCCATCAAGGAACAAGCTAAGCGCACTACTCGGCGGAGTGAGTCATAAAACTCTATACAACTGGCAGCGTGAACTTGTAGTAAATGGAATGATACGAGTAAACCAAAAGGGAAGAGGCTTGCCGAACAACTATTACTTTATTCGAAACCCCATATTTGATAATGCTGAGGAGTATGAGCTACTTGGTAGTGAACGATGCCTATACACGGGACCACAAACAAGTGAGCCTATAGCTGTGGATGCAGATACAGCGCGACAACTGTATAAGGCAGATGTTCAAGCGTGGTATGAAAAAGGTATCGCAGGTGAACAGGTTCCGTTCCCAAAACCGTGCTGGATACATGACCGAAAGAAATTCAAGCTGTATAAGGAGGAGATGGAGGCAAAGGTGTTGGCATACATAGATGCGATGTAGTCTTTCACGTAGGACATTTTAAAGTTACTTGACTTAACCTAGTCTGGTATTAAAATGATCACACGTTTGGTAGCCATCAGTGGCGACCAGACACAGTTCTTGAACAATATACTTAAGCAGTGATGCGTAGAGGAACGAGGTGACACCGACTACGCATGGTGATGTCTCCATAAAATTACATCCGTGTTCTACGACACGTAGCCGCTCCGATAGATTTCGAATCTTTTTACATATCGGCGGCAGTACTTCCAACGTAGTATTTTGGGAATTACAGAAGGTGTGCAAGATTCACTAGTGTATTGAGGCAAGTATATGAACCGAGGGTTCGTAGCCTTACCTTAATGAACTAACGATGCAATGGAGGGCGTATACCATGCATTTTAGTGGTAGCCCATTCCCTCCGACGAGAAGAGACGTGCCAAATAATTAACAACACCAGCATAGAGCGTGTTTTTAACGCAACACGTAATCCGTGCGTTTCTACTGCTGGTTAAAACTACTCACAATGAACAATGTAAAATTTGCTGCTATTTACGTAGCAACACCAGACGGCGACGAGTACGACTTAAACGATCTTGTTGCGATGAACTTATCAAATCTGTTAGCCGACAGCGGGAAACCTTATTCGAGTCAGGTAATTCTATACATCGATAACGGCTATTATCCATATGGTGATAACCGGCCAGCCCTTAAGGCACTCACTGACGATATTAATAGCGGTTTAATCACCGAAGTGTACATGCAGGGTAGGAGCATGCTTCCAGATACCATCGACAACATGTACGGTTTTAGCGCATTGGTAAGGGAAAATGACATAAAAATTAGCTTCCTGAATTATGGCGACTAAATCACGTACTCGGCTCCAAACCTATCTCATGAAGCTGAATCACGTCAGCGATAAGCCCTTAGTAGTGAAGTACATACTCGATGAAGACGCTTCACTTAAATACCGTCGTGACAATGCTTTGCGCCGCGTTATCGAAATTACTATTGACTACATCAACAAAAACAAACTATGAACAACCTCATTTCGTTAGCTATAGTGCTCGTCTGCATATACCTAAGAACTTCAACTGATAGACAGGAGCGTGATGAGACGATTAAAACTCAACGCGCAACAATAAAAAGATTCCTTGACTCAAAATATGGTCCCGGTAACTACGAGATTGTTGCTGAGTATGCTGATGATGGATACACCGGTACTAATATGAATAGACCGATGTTGCAGCAAATGCTTCAAGACTCTCAAACCAATAAGTGGGACATCCTGGTTACGTTTGATTCAAGCCGTCTATCACGTGACTTCAGCGACGGTATCACAATCGTAGACAATATAATGCAGGCAGGAAAACAAATTCTTTACACTGACGGAAGCTCACCAAACGGGCGACCTAAACTGTTGAATCGTGTAATGGCTGCAGTTGACGATGATGACCGCGAACGAACGGTGCGAAAGTTTCTTGAAGGAAAGAAACATCGTGCTTCACAAGGTCGAATCATGAATAGTGTTAGCGCATACGGATATACCCTTATTCCAAAGGTGGGATGGCAGGGAAGAGCTGACTATAAAGATACTGAACTAGTTCTCAATCCCGATGAGGCTGTAGTTGTGAAGTTAATTTTTCACCTTGTTGGCAACGAACGCTACTCAGCAAGGCAGGTTATAAAAAAATTGATGGAGCTGGGAATAAAACCTCGCAAGAGTACGCGTGGCATTTGGGCTCATAGCAGTATCTACAATATGCTCAATAATGAAGTGTATATCGGTAATCTACGCTACGCTTCTTCTATTGCAGTAGAACCCAAGCGACAAATTAAACGGCTCCGAAAGAAAAATATTGTAAAAACTAGTCGGATAATAAAGCCACGCAGTGAATGGCAAATCATGAGCGTACCTGCAATTCTTGAGGGACAGGAAGGCGTCTTGCTCTTTCAACGTGCCCAGGAGCAACTGAGGAGAAATAGACGAGAGGCAAAAGGGAACCGTGATCCCCACAGTTACTTACTCTCAGGTCGAATTGAATGTAGTTGTGGTTATGCTCGATGTGGCGAAGGTGCAAAAGCCTCGGGTAATCTTTACTACCGTTGCTCAGACAGGGTATCAAACTTTCCTTTAAGTACCTGTGATGTTGGTGGTGTTCGAGCCATTGATTCTGATGAAGCGGTTTGGCGCTATCTGAGTGCGTTAGTCAGCACCCCAACAGTTTTTCAAGAAGCTGTTGATGAGTACATGTCTGGATCCATGAGCAAGCCTGTTAATGAAGCTGAGCTGGCTATAAGAGCGCTACAAAAAGAAGAAGAATCGCTCCTTACTGCAAGGACTCGCTTAGAAACTGCACTTCAGCGCGGAACACTTGATTACGAACGTTTTGGGGAACTTAATAAAGAAAATAAAGAGAGATTGTCTGTGGTTAAGGTAAAACTCAATCAGTTGCTTGCTACACAAACTTCGGAAGGTCCAGGCATTGTTGATCCGTATCTAGCGCAGAAAATTGTATTCTACGCACAGTCAGCACTTAGAGACATGAGCTTTGAAGATAAACGTCAATTTGTACTCGACACAGTAACAAAAGTCGTTGCTGTGCCAGGTGAATTGCGTGTAGAAGGAGCATTACCCTTAGTTGAGACCTGGTCATACGACGCCATTATCTTGCCTTTACGTCAAAATAAAGCTAAGATTCCGTCACCTTTTTATTATGTCCAGTT
>CALMKR010000194.1 GCA_937867625.1 uncultured bacterium
TTAGGAGTCACTGTTTTAAGTGAGGAGGCAGGTATCTGAGAGACGTGGACGTGGCCATTAGGGATAGGCCACGCTCACGGAAATTCGCCATAGTCGGCCTTACGGCCTCGTTGGCTCATTTCATTTCAAAATTTGATCTAACGAGACCTCGTAGCGACCTTCCGTCGCGAGACTATTCATCTTACAGGCATGGAGGAGGACTTTCTGAGCTTCTTCAGTGTTCTCTGGCTTACCTTGCCAGGCCATAAGGAATGGTTCTTCAATGGCACGTGAGTACGAGTACGTAATTGCCCACGGTTGAGGACCCATCTTACCGATGGCGTTGAGATTCTCCGTTGAGCGCTTTGGTGACTGACCGCCCGAAAGGAAGACAATACCACCAACCTCGTGTGGGACAGACATGTGGAAGGTACGCAAGGTGGCGTTCGCTACTTCAACTGGTGTTGATTGATCGCGATTAAGGTCACCAGCGAGTACCATCGAGGACTTGAGGATGAGGCCACCGAGGTCAACCCGGTACTTCATGAGGGTCTGGAAAAGAATCTGGAGAGCCCTCGTCGTGACCTGTTCGGCTTCGACAATAGAATGGTCTCCAGCAAAAATCACTTCCGGTTCTACCATCGGTACGATGCCACAACGCTGTGCAATTTGCGCGTAGCGTGCGAGCATCACCGCGTTGATTTCAAGACAGGCGTCGGTTGGGAGACCCTTATCAATAGTGACAACCGCACGCCATTTCGCAAAACGAGCACCAAGGTCGTAGTATTCGAGGAATCGCTCCTCAAGGCCATCAAGACCCTGAGTCACCACTTCACCCGGGAAGCCATCAAGATCCTTGGTACCGAGGTCGACTTTGATACCCGGTACAATCCCCTTGGCCGTAAGTACATCTGGGAACGGGACGCCGGCATCCGTATTAGTACGCATCGATGAGTCGTACATAATGACACCAGAGAGGTATTCTTCGATACCAGGGGCAGCAAATAACAATTCACGGAAGTCCTGACGGTTCTCGGCACTGTTCGGGAGGTGCACCATCTCAAGACGCTTCCCCGCTGTCGCATCACTTTCGTCCGCTGCTAAAATTCCTTTGCCGGGTGCCATCATGGCAGCGACTGTTTCGTACAGTTTTGCTTGTGTGTTCATACTCTCTATAGCATATCAGTCTATACTCCAGTGAGCTTGCATTAACTGTGGACTGGAACACTACTCAGAGGTTACTGGCTGAGGAAAATACGCGACGTCGAGTTAGAAAAATTCGAGCTGTACGAATTAGTACTGTGAGGATTTTTCTAACGAAGACAACAAAGTAGTTTCCCAGCGAGTAGCCTATGAGCGGATTTTCCAGCCGCGACGGAAAAGTGTTGTGACAATTATGCCGAGTCCCACCACTAATCCCCCAATCACAAAAAATCCAACGGTGGTATTCGCCTCGTGGTACCCGGTCATGCTCCCGCGTACGCCGTCAGCAAAGTAGAAGAACGGGTTGTAGCGGGTAATGGTAGCAGCCAGTGGTGGCAACATGGTGATGGAGTAAAAGATACCCCCGAGGTAGGTCAGTGGCGTAATCACAAAGGTATTGAGGACCTGGAGCTGTTCAAAGCTCTCCGCCCAGAGTGCTACCACAATTCCGAGCATCGCAAAGATAGCCGCAATCGCACTGATGTATAAGAGGAACCCAAGTGGCGACACGAGCGTCACTGCGCCAAACGCTAGACCTACAAGGAGGATCAGACACGCTACCATCACGGCACGCGCCACCGCACTCCCCACAAACCCAATAAGCATCTCGACGTACGAAAATGGGGTGATGAGAATTTCTTCAATCCCGCGGGTAAAGCGCATGAAGTACAGCGCAGAAGAGGCGCTTCCGAACGATGCATTAATAATCGAGAGCATAAGCACGCCCGGAAATACAAATGATATGTATGGTACACCGGCAAAATCATCAATCTTGCTACCGATAACCGTACCAAAAATAAAGATGTAAAGTGCGGCTGAGACAGCTGGTGCAATGAGCGTCTGCACCACCACGCGCATTGTTCGTTTTACTTCGCGACGGACCATGGTATAGAGCCCTATCCAATTCGCCCCGATAAACCTCTGCTGACGAACTGCTTTGTTGTGGTTCGAAGCCTGCTCTTCACCGTATACACGATACGCCTCAGTCGCAGTCTCTCCCACGCCTCGCATTTCATTCAACAGAGTTTTATCAGGTTGCTTCTGTGAGTTTTCTTTCATATGTTGATTAATTTTTGAGGAGTTCTAAGTACTTGTCTTCCACCGACTTCCCGCCAGCCATAAAGTCTGCCTTGGTGCCGTTCCAAATAATCGTACCGTGATTTATGACCGCAATATGATTACAGAGCTGCTGAATTTCTTCAAGATAGTGCGAGGTGAGAATAATCGTTGTGCCAGCGTCATTGAGTTCTTTGAGGTAGGCCCAGAGGTCACGACGCTGCTCGACGTCTACCCCAGCGGTTGGTTCATCGAGGATAAGAAGTCCCGGCATATGCACGAGAGCTCGCCCGAGCATCGCGCGACGCTTGAGACCGCCCGAGAGCTTTTGAAACTTGACCGCGCGGTGTGCCTCGAGATCAAATCGTTTGATGAGTTCGTTTACCCGCTTCATACGCTCATCGTGCGGAATAGCATAATACCCACCCATGTAGTCCATAAGTTGCTCTGGGGTTGAAAAAATATCCACGTTAAACTCCTGCGGTGAGAGACCAACTTTGGTGCGAGCAAGTTTGTAGTCCTTCACGACATCAGTACCATCAATGGTAATCGTGCCCGAAGTTGGCTGCGCAATACCAGTAATACAATGGATGGTAGTCGACTTCCCGGCCCCATTGGGACCAAGGAGTCCAAAAAACGCACCGCGTGGAATTGAGAGTGAAATCCCATCAACCGCCCGCTTCGCCTTCGCTCCACTCCCATAAACCTTTACAAGGTCGGTAATTTGTAACATTGGTGTATCTGACATAGGCACTAGTATAGCAGAAAAGGCGCACGGGGGGGGTGCGCCTTTCATTTTTGTGCGTCCACCGAATTGACGTCTATTCGTCAGGCGGTGCGTCGTCGAGCCATTCCTTGGCAGCGGACAAGAGCGCGTACCGGACATTTGTTCTGACATGATAGCCTCTGACATACTCATCCTTAAAATGTCTCTCGGCAATCTTCAGTACCAGCCGGCAAAAATCGTAGTTGTCTCGCGGGTCCCAGTATTCTTCGGGATCAAACTCACCGTCGCGGTCACCTTGGATTTGACTGATCAACTCCTCGCTCATGAAGCCGAAACTCTCTTTGGCTTCATCATAAACAAAGAGCACCGGATGACTGATGATGCCAAAAAGGAAATCCCGGCAGTCTTTTGACGACATGGGTTTCTTTGACTTCTTGACCGACGCCAGAACAGCCTTCAGCTCGATGAAGCGCACCCACACATTCTTTATCAACTCCTTAGCAGCTGTCTCCAAGACGGCAGCGTTGACAGCACCCAGCTTGGATTGGTCACGGATGGCTTTTGACATTGAGTATGTCCTTTCCAAAAATTTCACGCTTGTTTTACAAGCTTCTATGTAGTACCATGCCATAAATTTCATGAAAAATCAAGAAATCGAGTGGCTCCTGCGCGAGAAATATCACGGCGAAAAAAGCGGCGCTTTTTTCGCCGATTGTGCCCGACGCGAAGCTAGCGAACCCCTCGCCTACCTCATTGGCTCGATTCCCTTCCTTGATTGCCAAATCTCGCTTGATTCCCACCCGCTCATCCCCCGTCCAG
>CALMKR010000195.1 GCA_937867625.1 uncultured bacterium
CCCCTCGCCCGCCCCACCCCTCTGCCAATATAAATATCGTATATGTCGTCACCTATTCCAAAAAAAGTTTTGTTCCTCATCACCAAGTCAAATTGGGGTGGGGCGCAGCGTTACGTCTACGATCTCGCCACCGCCCTTAATCGCAACGAATTTGAACCTATCGTCGCCCTTGGCGGCAACGGTACCTTGGTTGATATGCTTCACCATGCGGGTATTAAAACGATTACCATCAACAGCCTCGCTCGTGATATTGATGCCAAACAAGAACTGGCTCTTGCTCGCGAACTCTACGCAATTTTTCGTACCGAAAAACCAGACGTGCTCCACCTCAATAGCTCTAAGGCTGGTGCGATGGGCGCCTTTGTAGGGAGACTCGCTCGTGTCCCTCGCATCATCTTTACCGCCCATGGCTGGGCTTTTAATGAGGATCGTCCGTGGTGGCAACGTCTTGTTATTAAGGCAATTCACTATGGTACGGTACTGCTTTCCCATCACACCATTACTGTCTCAACTGGAATGCAGCGGGAGATGAATTGGTTTGGTGTCCAAAAAAAGATGTCGGTGGTTAACCCTGGACGAAGTATTGGCGCTATGTTCTCTCCCGAAGAAGCTCGTAGTAAAATCGTTGATTTCTTTCCAAACCTACTTCCCTATCAACAAGACACCTGGCTAGTCTGTGTCGCAGAATTACACCCCATCAAGCGACATCAGGTGCTCTTTGAAGCAATTCGCAGCCTCACTGCTATCCACCCAAACATCCGCCTTCTCTGTTTTGGCGATGGCCAACTCCGTACCACATTAGAACAGTGGATTACCAACCGTGGCATGGGTGAGCATATTTTTGTACTTGGCAACCTCCACGAAGCAGCTCGCTTTCTCAAAGCTTTTGATATGTTTGTACTCGCCTCAAAATCGGAATCATATGGTTACGTCCTCCACGAAGCAGGACTGGCTGAACTACCAATTGTGGCCACAGCGGTCGGCGGAATTACCGATATCATCACTAATGACGAAACGGGTCTGTTAGTACCACCAAACGACAGTCGGGCAATGGCGGGTGCTATCGCCACCCTGCTCGCAGACAAAGACCTGGCTACTACCCTCAGTCATAATATCGCCACCAAACTCAAGCAACGAACGGTCGCAGTGATGACCACTGAAACGGTTCGCCATTACGGTCAGTAATCCTAAATCGCAGACAATGGGCAGGCACTATAGCTATATGCTACATGCCCCGCTCCCACATTGATCTCACAATACGTATTTTGTTTTTCGAGAAAGACCACTACGGTATAAGATGTGGGGTCGGTATTGTTATTACTATTACCACTTGTACTACGTACCCGATACCGAATAGCGGTTGCATTGACTACATCTTCTCCTGGCTGGAAATTCAGTCCTGTGCGCAACGTCGCCGCCATACCAACATACAAACCGGTGGTATTTTTTAATGTCACAGCCGCTGCTCCTCCAGGTGCTCCGGCGGCACAAGCCATAGCAATACCTGAACAGGGATAGCGACCGTTTTGGTTACGATACAGTTCAAGAGCGGTAACTAACTGTCGTGCTTCTTGCACACGTTGTGCATCACGTGCCGCCACGCGCGAATCCTGCATTGCGGCCAAAATAGTGCTAGCTAGCAGACCAATAATAGTAATCACCACCATCAATTCAATCAGAGTGAACCCGCGATGCGGCAATGGTTTTGATATCATATGTTGTAAGTATACAAAACAAATAGATGGTCATTTTGACCACTATACATTGATGTGGATAAAAGTAGCACCAGAGCGAAATTTTTGAGCGTACAATAAACGTATTTATGGGTCAAATACAATTTCAGAACGAAGCGATTGTCCGCCGTGCACCTGCCCGCGTTTCAACTGGCTTTGCTCGCAAACTTATCAGTTGGGGAATCGTCAAAACCGAACGGCAGGCTAATATTTTTTTGTTGCTTTTGATTTTAATTTCCGGAGCCATCACCGGCTACAACCTGCTTCACCTCACCACAGACCCCGAGGCGCCGACACTCAACGAAGAAGCAACTGCAGATAACACCTAATTAACCAGAAAAGCTTCCTCCGTACTCTTGGTGGAGGCTTTTTTGTTGGCAGCATTACGGCGCATAGCCATCACCATTGCAACCGAAATAAACTCGGTGAGGAGATGTGAACCGCCATAAGATAAAAATGGCACGGTTGTACCGGTGACGGGCAAGAGTCCAATGTTCATACCAATGTGCACAAAGAAGTGAGCCGTGAACAGTACCGCAACACCAGTTGCAAAGAGCGTCTCAAAGTTGGTTGCCCCCAAAACCGCATGTATCATGAGTCGCCAAATCACGATACCAAAGGCACCAAACAGCATCAGTACTCCAAGGAGTCCCCACTCTTCAGCAAAAGCAGCAAAGATGAAGTCTGTTTCGTATTCCGGTAGGAACTGGAGCTTGGACTGTGTACCATACCCAATTCCTTTTCCAAGTAATTGTCCCGAGCCCACAGCCACGGTGGACTGATAGGCGTTATATCCTGCCCCTTGAATATCTGCAAGAGGGTTCAAGAAGGTCATAATACGAGCCTTTTGATAGTCCATAAACACAAACTGCCACATGATGAGAAACGACAGTGCCCCGAGCGTACCGACAACGAGGAGGTGACGGAACTTGATACCAGCCACCAAAATCATACCCGCCCAAATAAAGAAGAGAATGATGGCCGAGCCAAAGTCCGGCTGAATGAACACGAGACCAAAGATCAAAAAGGCATAGACGGCCGAAATAATGATGTGACGGACATCGCCGATGTGTTCGTGTCGCTTGGCAAAGTATTTCGCCAGCACGATGATCAGCACTAGTTTGGCTGGGTCAGCAGGTTGAAGTGAAAAGAACCCAAGATTGAAACGGCTCTGTGCCCCCAGCGTCACTTCACCAATAAAAAGTACCAAAATAAGGAGAGCCACAATGGTGACGTAAAGAAAAAAGGTAGTATTCCCGGTCCGTAAAAACCGGTAGTCCGGAATAAAGGTAATCAAAAATGCCCCACAAGCGACAGCAATCCAAATCAGTTGACGGTTGAAGTAAAAGTTCTCACCTTGATATGAGTACATCGTCACGAGCCCCAATGTGGTCAAAAAGAGCATTGCTCCAAACAAAAGCGTGTCAAATGACCGAAAAAATACCCGTAACCCGTGCATAGTGGTATCAGTCTATCAGGTACGCTTTATGCCGCAAGTCTCACATTCATCAGGCCTTAACCCGCTCTCAGAACAGGCAGATAATCATGCAGGTTCAAGGCGACCAGGCAAATAGCCGCGAGGTGTACTGATTGTACATTGAGTGGCTATTTGCCGCAGTCAACGCAGAAGATGCGGATTATATGCCTGTTTACAATGGAGCGAAGTTGTTTTTGGTTTTCGGTATAACATCAATCCGTGCCGCCCCATCTTCACAAATTGCATCGGTAATCGAGCTATAAATGTTGGCGAGGGTACCGGTATTTGCCGCCAAGTACGCTTGCTCAGGTACTGTCGCCAGCTGTCGCAAGAAGTCCATATTAACAGCCTCACCAAGGCCAATGGTAAAGACTGAGATATCGTCGGTACGGAGCTTGGTAGCCGCCTCAATCGCAAAGGCTTCTGGCTCCTCATCAGGAGCGGTCGCTAACCCATCAGTGAGAAGTACGACCACACTACGAGCGTCAGGATTATGGCGAGTCGAATTGAGTTCGCTCTGCGCCTTCACGAGGGCGTCACCAGTATTGGTACTCCCCCGCTCTTCTTTGGGGTCAATGACCAGGCTTTTGATTTCGCTTTTAGCTACCGTCGTATCAATCGTCAGTGGCAAATCAATCCGGGCATTGGTGGCAAAAGTCACCACACTGACCCGATCTTGACTTCGTAGTTGCCCAACAAACGCTTCCGCCGCTTTCAGCACTGAACTGACAGGTTCAGGTGGATTTGCCCCATCGTTATTCATACTCCCCGAGAGGTCGATGGCGACCACCACATCAGTTGGCACCTCACAACTACGAAGAGTCTTCGCAATTGGTCGTGGCCAGGTGAAGGTCACGTCTTTGCTGCTGCGACCGTCGAGGCTCGGAATAAACGTTTGGGAGGCGGTCAGTGGATTGCCGCGAGCATCAAAGATAGTGGCGACCACTTCAATGTTCTGGGCGGCGGTGAGCTCGTTGTTTTCGATACGAGCACCGAGGCGAGGCCGTGCATCTGCTCCAGTTAGGGCCAAGTCACTCGTCCGGAACTGGGCTCGTCCGTACGCATATGGCAACCAGAGATCAGCCGGCTCAATCGTCAGTATCGTCTCGGTTGGCGTACGACCAGCAGTATCAATCCGTCCTTCAAATACCGGATAGGTACTGTCTGGCGGCAGGATAGTGGTACCAGACTTGGTGGTGATCACGCCTGCATCATCGGTGAGTGTAAAGGTATATCGTAATGCTGGTGTACCAGCCAATTCATTACTGTTTTCGACATACCCAACCGCATTAAATTGTCCGACATTGGCCGGAAAGCTCTTCGCCCACAAGACACTCGGTGGTCGTACAGTGAAGGCACAAATGCGGGTACAGACACCACCGCAATCAACCGCCAACTCCTGACCGTTCATTTTTGTATCAAAGCAAGTAGGCGCCTCGTAGAAAAAATAGAAGTAGACACCAAGAATCACACTGGTGAGTGTCAAAAAATAGCCAGTACCGTATTGTACCCGCCGCCAAAACGCCCACATGCGCACACCTTCGAGTTGTATCATGACCCTTATTGTACCAAATGAAAAAGCACCTGGCGGAGCGAGGTGAGCACAACCCACCAACAAACAACTATACGATCGTCATTGCGAGCCGCAGCGAAGCAATCCAGCTATAATTGTTTATATGTTTAGACCAGCAGTCTACATCATGACCAATATGAGAAATGGCACCTTATACGTCGGGGTGACAAGTAATTTGCCAAAACGCATAGACGAGCATAAACGCGGAGTTGGGAGTGGTTTCACAAGCAAGTACCACCTGCACACACTCGTGTACGCAGAATACGCAGACACAATGGAAGTTGCAATTATGCGTGAGAAGCAACTCAAGGGAGGTTCTAGAAAGCAGAAAATTGCATTGATTGAAAGTATCAACCCAACTTGGGAAGATATCTCATCTTTAATATGACTCTGGATTGCTTCGTCGATGTCGCTACGTCGCTCCACCTCCTCGCAAAGACGATTGGGTGATGTGCAGTGAGTGAGTCTTGCAAACGCACGCATCATAAATCCTCACCGTCATTACGGGAAGCAATAATGATGTGCACATCTTAAGCCCTGTCGCCGTCATTGCGAGGAGTGATAATGGCGTACACATTCCAAGTCCACATCGCCGTCATTGCGAGCCGCAGCGAAGCAATCCAGCCATTAATAGGTAGGCGCATAAATAACAAAACCACTGTTGTCAGTGGCTTGTTGTAGGTATTTTTGGAGTTGATTGAAAACTTAATGTGAAGCAAAACAAGGAGTGGCAGCGCCACGACTATGGCTTTGCTTCTGTCGGCGCAATGGTAGTTTCGACCTCCAAGGGAGAAAATACCATATGCGAGCGACGGGCGCCTTGCCTGCTATCTTTTGAGTGATAGCGAAAAAGTAGCGACAAGGTGTACAGCCGCTGTAAGCGGGACTTATTCTCTTACGGTAGGACTTACATTAAGTTTTCAATAAGAGCGAAGCTCTAAATCTCAATAAAAGACCCCCTTATATAAGGGGGTCTTTTATTGAGATATTCGGAGTTGATTGAAAACTTAATGTTGGCGCCTACCTATTCTGCCCCTTGCGGAGTACCTTCGGCGATGGGAGCCTTAACTGCCGTGTTCGGAATGAGAACGGGTGTACCCCTCCCGCTAAAGCACCAACATTAAATTTTCAATCTGCAATCAACTTTACTTTGAATACCGTGAAGTGATCTCATTTTAACCCAAACGAGAAAGGTTGGTCGGGGCGGATGGATTTGAACCACCGCACTCTTGCATTGCTGTGCAAGTGCGCTACCAGGCTGCGCTACGCCCCGACAAGCTGGAGGAACCGAGGAGGATTCGAACCACCTAACCTCTTGCTTGGCAAGCAAGCGCTCTCACTTTGAGCTACAGTTCCAAACCACTTCACGATATTCAATTTTATCTTACCCTAACAGGGCAAGAATGCATATTCTCAATTTTGTTTGAAAGCGAAGAGATTGACCCGAACCATATTCGGGGATTGATTGGCGGAGAAGGTGGGATTCGAACCCACGGTGACCTTGTAGTCACAATGGCTTTCGAGACCATCACAATCGACCACTCTGTCACTTCTCCTTTCAATCTCTTCACTTTCAAACTTTTTATCTGACCCTATCAGGGCCAGAACGACGCGTCTTTCAAACAAACACACTCTGTAAAATCGTACAGCGATGTCCAACATTCCTTGCAGGAAATACGTCCTATTAGTACACCTCAGCTCCATACATTACTGTACTTCCACTTAGTGCCTATCAACCTGATCATCTCTCAGGGGACTTAATGAAACCTAATCTTAGAGTTGGCTTCCCGCTTAGATGCTTTCAGCGGTTATCCATTCCCAACATAGCTACTCGGCGGTGCTCCTGGCGGAACAGCCGATAGACCAGAGGTCAGTTCATCCCGGTCCTCTCGTACTAGGGACAAATCTCTTCAAGTTTCGACGCCTGCAGTAGATAGGAGACCAACCTGTCTCACGACGGTCTAAACCCAGCTCGCGTGACTTTTTAATTGGCGAACAGCCAAACCCTTGGGACCTGCTCCAGCCCCAGGATAAGTCGAGCCGACATCGCTGTCGATACAAGTGCTTTTTTGTATACTATTGCGTGAGAAATAGTATAAGCACCTGCGGGTCTCACATTACTGTGAGGATCGGACTATATCTTCATCCAACGTAATTAACGTGGGAGATCGGCGTGTAGTCTCTACGGATTCTAAACCAATTTTGTATCTCATAGATGGGATTATCATTTGCTCAATGAGTGCAAACAATTTTGGAAGACTTTTCTTCAAGAAACGAATTCGAAAATAATGCTTGTCTCTATTGAGGGTTGTTTCAAGTCCAAGCTTTTTAAGGGCTTCGACTAGAATTAACTGACTCTCTGTATCGAACTGTTGGGTATTTAAGTACACATCAGATTCTCTACATCGACTTCCGTCATCCATGAACCATACTGCCAGCATAACTGGGTCAAGTTGGATATCTTTGGGAATAATCTTAATTGAATCTTTGTAGAACAAAGATTTGATTTCTGTTAATTCTTCAGATTGTTTGGTATGGAAGCGTACTGCTGTACGCCCACCATTTCCATTACGCACTTTTGGTGCTCCAGCTCTAACTCCTTCAAGTACCTGGTATTTCCACCATACGTACTCTTGCTGACTAAGTGCATGATTTACTTCCAAAAAGGCATGTTGGCGACCTGGGACGATACGAAGGTATCCATCACCAAGTACGGTGCCAATAATTACTGACCTTTGGAATTGATTTAGCCTTTCCACGGTATTGACCATGTCCTCATTCTACTACATAAGTAGTAGCGGCTGGCATGGCGTTCACCGTAATAGCCGATTTGTTTTTGTAGAGTATCGCTACTCTAGGCACCCCGATGTATATTGTTTTGAAACTTATATAAGTTAAGGTGCCGAACCGTGCCGTCGCTATGGACGCTTGGGCACGACTAGCCTGTTATCCCCAGGGTTACTTTTATCGGGTAATCTCCGGCCGCATCTAACGCGAGCCATCGGTTCACTATGCTCCACTTTCGTGTCTGTTCGAGATCTACCTCTTACAGTCAAGCTGGTTTATGCCATTACACTATCGCCACGGTTTCCATTCGCGGCTAACCAACCTTGAGACCCCTCCGTTACTTTTTGGGAGGGTAGCGCCCCACTAAAACTGCCTGCCACGCACTGTCCCTGTGAGGTTTTACCACACGGGTTAGAGACTACCAAATTAAAGGGTGCTATTTCACTGGCGGCTCCATGGTACCCGAAAGCCCACTTCAAAGCCTCACACCTATACTACGCATTAATTCAATAGCCCCAATACGAAGCTACAGTAAAGCACCTGGGGTCTTTTCGTCTATCTGCAGGTACGCGGCATCTTTACCGCGATTGTATTTTCACCGAGCAGGTCCTCGAGACAGTTTCCCACTCGTTACGCCATTCGTGCACGTCGGAACTTACCCGACAAGGAAATACGCTCTACATTTCCTTCTTCTTTGAAAATTGCTTTTCAAAGACATTTCACTGCAGGACTCTATCTTAACCCGTTATTCACAAGGAACACTTGGGTTTCTAGCATTTGGTCTCTTGTAGGCTAGATTTGGATAATGCATACATTTCTGTATGTAAGGTAACTATGGCTAGGCTGTTTATCTCTATAACCGTTCCAATCCGTCGTGCGGATTTCCGAAGAAACACGCACGACCTTAGAACGATTATAGTTATCGCTGACATTTACTGGGGCTTATACAGTCCAGCCGCACATTCCGAAGAACATACGACCCCCCGTATTTAACCTTCCAGCATAGGTCAGGCGTCACCCCCTATACATTGACTTACGTCTTCGCAGGGAGCTGTGTTTTTGATAAACAGTCGGCAGGAAATCTTTCGCTGCGGCCTTTATATTTCTATAAAGGCAGGCCTTATCCCTAAGTTACGGCCGCTTGTTTGCCGAGTTCCTTGAGGACCTCTCACTCGTTCGCCTTAGTCTTCTCGACTCTACCACCTGTGTCGGATTGCGGTACGGAACCGGTACGTTTATGCTTAGAAGTTTTTCTCGGAAGCGTGCTCCTTGACATCGATTTGGCCGTAGCCTCATCTATTAGTTTGAACTCGGAGTATTGCCACGCGGATTTGCCTACGTGACCTCCTCGAACCTCCTACGGCAATCCAATAAGCCGCGTCAAGTACAACCCTCCGTCCCTCCATCGCAACGGTACAGTGTGCAGGAATATTAACCTGCTCTCCATCGAGTCCCCCATTCGGGATTCCCTTAGGACCGACTAACCCTTCGCTGATCACCATCGCAAAGGAAACCTTGGTATTTCGGCGGACGGGGTTCCCACCCGTCTTGCGGTTACTTGTGCCGGCATTCTCACTTCGCATCGCTCCAGGTCGGCTCTCGCCTCCCATTCATTGCAATACGAACGCTCTCCTACCACTCCCATGATAAATCATGGAAATCCGCAGTTTCGGTAATATGCTTGAGCCCCGATCATCTTCGGCGCAAGGACTCTCGATCAGTGAGCTGTTACGCTTTCTTTAAAAGATGGCTGCTTCTAAGCCAACTTCCTGATTGTTAATGAATCCTCACCTCCTCAAGTTGCACTGAGCATATATTTAGGGACCTTAACTGGCGATCTGGGCTGTTTCCCTTTCGACACATGGAGCTTCTCCCCCACTGTCTAACTGCCGTGCTGTTGCCTGCTGGTATTCGGAGTTTGATAGGAGCAACGAGATTTCTCCCTGTTTGCTCCTTCCAGTGCTCTACCCCCAGAGGGACCACACGACGCCAACCCAAAAGCTGTTTCGGAGAGAACCAGCTATTACGTAATTCGATAAGCTTTTCACTCCTTACCACAAGTCATCCGATGGTTTTGAACGGCCAACCGGTTCGGGCCTCCACGCACTTTTACATGCGCTTCACCCTGCTCATGGTAAGCTCATCACGCTTCGGGTCGTACCCCTACCCTATAATTCGCGCTATTCACGCTCGCTTTCACTACGCCTCCGTGGGATTGCCACTTAGACAAAGGATAAAGGTACACTCGCCGGCTCATTCTTCAATAGGCACGCCGTCACCCCCAATAAATTGAAGGCTCCGACTCCTTGTAGGTGTATGGATTCAGTTCTATTTCACTCCCCTCTCCGGGGTTCTTTTCACCTTTCCCTCACGGTACTAGTTCACTATCGGTCTCCAAGAATATTTAGCCTTACCAGTTAGTTCTGGTAGATTCATCCGAGCTATTCATGTCTCGAACTACTCAGGAACGGAATCAGATGAGCACTATGCATTTCGAATACAGGACTATTACCTTCTGGGGTCGTGCTTCCCAGCACATTTTCCTATACATAGTATTTGTAACTCATTGCAACTAAATGCCAACTCCGCCCTACAACCCCAATCATGTAAACACGATTGGTTTGGGCTGTTCCCGTTTCGCTCGCCGCTACTAAGGGAATCGCAAGAACCTTCTTCCTGAACGTAATGGTACTTTCGCACCACCGTCCAGAATAAATCCTGAACGAGATGCTAAGCATCCGTTCAGAAAGAAAGTTCCGTATATTGCTTTCTATTCCTCCAGCTACTGAGATGTTTCACTTCGCTGGGTGCGCATCTGCATAACACAGATTCCTGCCGATGACAGGAGGGTTTCCCCATTCAGAAATTTCCGGATCGAAGGTTATTTGGCACCTCCCCGAAACTTATCGCAGCCATATCACGTCTTTCATCGCTTCTTGAAGCCAAGGCATCCACCATACACCCTTACATTCCTGCAAGGAATGCTGTACACCGCTGTACAATTTTACAATCATATCTTGGCGATATGATTGAGTGCTTGTCCCGTTAGAAGTTGAGACTTCTAACGGGATGAATTTGTTTGATTGTGTGTCGGGGACGAAAAGACCCGAGTGCTCAGCTACGAGACACTGCTATGGATCTAACCCGATCACACTACCTGTGTTCCTCGTATATGTGTCGCTTACCGCAACTACGAGGAACCTGCCAATGTGTCGTCGAAACACATTGGACTTTTCGAACACCCCCTTATCAAGGGTGTTCTGAGAATATGCAGTTGTAAAGTTACTGCGTACCTCCGTGTCATTTAAGAAGAAAAAATCCGCGTTCCCGCGGCAGTCACTCACATTCGTGAATAAAGCGCGGTGCGTGTTTAGTCGGTAAATGTCATAGATACGTGGGTGCTATCTTATACGAATTAAAAATAAAGTCAACCCCGCCCTGTTAGTCTGACCGTCGACTCCTCGCTATACGATTTTTGAGATGTTTTTGGGTACCTCCAAACCGCTTTATCGCCTGTTCACGCACCCTCGCATCAGTCTCACTTTGGTACGCTTCGTAGTACACTAGTGTCCAATCATGACCTTTGGTTGCAATGTTTTTGTGAGACTGATGCTCGAGGAGTCGGCGTTTTAAATCATTAGTACTGCTGAAGTAAAGTTCGTGCATTTCATTTTCAATTACATACACGTCGTACATGAGTTACTTATACTGTCAGACTAAATAAGGGCTGGGTCAAGCACTTAATCGGGATATTTACCCCTACTTTTATCCCCATGATTTCCCCACCCATCACCCTGTCCCAAAAGCCTTACAGATCCTTCTGTTTGAGGACTCTGGTATACTGGTGTGAAGGACTGGCAATACCCGAAAGGATGAAGCAATGCTGCTCCGAAATATCTGGGACTCACTTGGTAGCGAATTCCAAGTAGTCGCAGCAATCACATGCTCATGGCTATTGATGCTGTGGACCTAAATGGGCGGGACGCCATTCATTGCGCCCCGCCCTATCCATGCCTCCACATCACAGCCCGACACGTCACCCTACATATACAAAACAATCGGGAGATTTTCAAAGAAAATCTCCCGATTGTTTTGTA
>CALMKR010000196.1 GCA_937867625.1 uncultured bacterium
CTCGAAACATTGATCCATCTCACTTAGGGATCATAGATCCATCACGTACTCCTGAATCTGGTCACGCAGGTATTGACCAACGCTTTACGATCTCAGCTCGTAGAGATAAGACTGGTCGTTTGTATTCTAAAGTTCTAAGTGCTGCTGATGGTAAGGTGACTTACCTGTCAGTTACTGATTTGATGAACTCCGTCATTGGGTTCCCAGACCAACGTCTGAACAAAGAGCCAATGGTTGAAGCGCAAGATCACGGTGAAATGCGTAGAGTTCCACGTAATAAGGTGCAATATTGGATAAATGACGCTACTGATCTTTACACTGTTACTACTAACCTTGTTCCTTTCCTGAACTCTAACCACCCAGGTCGTCTGACCATGGCCGGTAAGTCTATTCCACAAGCCTTGTCTTTAGTGGAACGTGAATCTCCGTTAGTACAGACTCTAGATCAATCCAGAGTGCCATTCGTCAAAAGCCTAAACACTCTATTAGCCACTGCCACTCCAGAGGCTGGAACCGTTACTCGTGCAGATTCTAAAGAAGTTCATGTATTGGCGGACAACGGTGAAATCCATAAAATCAAGGCGGTGAAGAATTTACCTTTCAACATGAAAGGCTTCCATGACGACGAATCTCCACTGGTTAAAGTAGGCGACAAAGTTGGTAAGTTTCAATCCTTATATGAAAATAACTACACTCGTGGTGGTGAGCTAGCCTTGGGTAAAAACCTAACTGCTGCCTACATGCCATATAAAGGTTACAACCATGAAGATGGTATCGTGATCTCTCACTCGGCTGCTGCTGGTCTGAGCTCACATCACTCTTATAAAGTAGATTATGACGTAACCCCTAACACGGTTGCCCGTAAGGCTCTGATTCGTCGTTACTTCCCAGGAAAATTCACCGGTGAACAGTTAGACAAGCTAGATGAACTAGGCTACGCCAAAGTTGGTTCCATCATGAACTATGGCGATCCTGTGTACGCTGTACTGGAAAAACGTGAGCCTACTCCAGAAGATCGTCTATTAGGACGCCTGCATAAGTCTCTGGTTAACCCATACCGCCTGGTTATGGAAGAATGGAACCACGAAGAAAACGGAGAAGTTGTAGATGCCCACACGGAAAGTAAAGCCGTGCGTATGTTGCTGCGTTCTGTTAAACAGCTAGAGGTTGGTGACAAGCTGACAGGTCTGCATGGTAATAAAGGTATCGTATCTTTGATATTGCCAGACAATGAAATGCCTACTATCAAAGCAACTAACAAGCCAGTAGACTTGGTTCTAAACCCAGCTTCTGTTACTTCACGTATTAACTTAGGTCAGATCATGGAAACCGTAGCAGGTAAAATTGCTAAGGCTAAGGGATCCCCTTACCTGGTTAAAAACTTTGAACATACTAACAATCTTAAGACTCTTAAGGGTGAACTGGCTGAGCACGGTATCAGCGACACTGACGAGATCATAGACCCTAAAACTGGACACAGCTTCGGTCAAATCTTCAATGGTCCACAGTACATTGTTAAGCTATACAAGACGACTGACCAAAACTACTCTGCTCGTAACGTAGGTGGATATGACAACGTTATGCAACCAACTAAAGGCGGTGAAGAAGGCTCGAAGCGCATCGGTTACATGGAAATGTTAGGTCTGCTAGGATCTGATGCTCGTAAGAACCTGAAAGAGATCTCTACGACTAAGTCCGAACAGAACGATGATTATTGGGCTAAGTTCATTCGTGGTGAATCCCTACCTAAGCCTAAGATGACATTTGCTACTCAGCAGTTCTTCGATTACTTGAAGGGTTCAGGTATCAATGCTCGTATTGAAAAAGACCACATCGTGGCTAGTCCTATGACTGACCATGAAATCCTACATCAGAGCAATGGTGAAATCCTGGAACCTTTACGTCTGAATTCTAAGAACCTATCTCCTGAAGATGGTGGTCTGTTTGACAGCGTCGTCACTGGAGGCCTCAGAGGCACTAAATGGAGCCATTACAGGCTAGCTGAGCCAGTGGTCAACCCTGCGTTCGAAAACCCCGTCAAGAGCGTTTTAGGCCTCTCCACCGTCGAGTTCGATAACGTTACCTCTGGCCGGTACGGAGTTCATGACTTGGGTAGCGGATCGTTTAAACTATTAGATACAACTTCTGGAAAAGAAGTACGAACATTCAAGGTTTAAGATGAACAAATATTTGGAAAAATGTGCTAGTCGCTTTACTAGTACAGTTAAAGGCGTGAAGGATAATAGAGGAGCCTTGACTGGAGCTATCTTAGGTGGAACAGCCGGGGGGTACTTCGGGACCAAGGGTAAAGTTAGAGATTCTTATAGAGGTCCTCTACGCAACAAGACTAAGACTGAAAAAATATTAAGCGGTATTACTTTAGGTGGTGTAGGTGCTGTTTATGGCGGGTCCTTTGGTGCTCGTAAAGACCTGTATCGTAAGTTTGGTAAAGATTATTTCAAGCAATATAGAAGCTACTACTCCAATTACTACTCCAATAGAGGGTATGGTGGTCACGGAAGCTCTGGTGGCAGTTTCACTCGTGGAGCTACAATCCATGACATACATAAAGACCTAGGTACTACTGGATTTAAAACAAAAACTGAGGCCCATACTCACTTTCGTCGCCAAGCTTCTAAATGGCATCCTGACAAGCATACTGGGGATGCTAAAGCTCACGCTACGGCCCAAATGCAAAAAATTAACGCTGCCTGGACTGAGTATAAAAAACACCCAGAGGGTTTTGAGAAGTTAGCCAATTCATATCTCGAAAAAGTCAGTTCTACCCTATCCATGGGTTTTAGAAAAGGTAAAGACTTAATACGTAATAAACCCTTGACGGCTCCTATTAAGGGAGCAGGTTTGGCACCTGAGAAGCCTATGTTGAAGAAACCTCCAGCGTTTTAAACTAAAAAAAGCCCGGTCAGTCCGGGCTTTTGCTTTCAGGACAAAGGCTTCAACCAACCCCGTTCACGCTCCATGTTGGAACGTATTTGGGCACGCTCAGCTTTGAGAGCCTGAGATTTGACCTCCTGGTGTGGAGACATTGGTTGAGGCGTCGGATGTTGAGCTGGAGCGCTGAAGAACTTTGGACGCGTTGCACTGCCACAGGTACCCATAACTAACTCCTTCTAGGTTGGAAAACATGCACACGGAGAGATTCCATGTGCTCGACGAAATATCGCATTTGTTCAGCCTCTTCGGCCTGCCGCTTGTTGAACTCTTTTACTTTCCTTGCATGGGTTCTGATGTCCCATTCTTCCATGCAGACCACGACAATACACATAACGGTCATGGCTATGCATATGGCCCACCACGATTTGCTCTGGCCATGTTTGCTGAAAAGGTTTAATGTCTCAGTATTCATGACCAAATACACGACCCAGGAATAACAAGCGATGATCAACCCTTGCATGATCCTGGCTTGCCAGTAACGGTAATCACGTAGTTTCTTCATTGTTTGCCTCGTTGAGTTGTTGTAACTTTTCCTTCATGACCACAACCAGGTCCAATAATTCTTTATTTACCTCTCGTTGTTTTGAAATCGTCATAGATTGACCTTGAACTATGAGAGACTGTTGCTCCATAGTCTCAAGCATTCCCGCTTGAGTATCGAGGAGTCTCATGTTCCAGGCATGATTTTCATCCACACCTCGTTGTGTTGTCAAGAAGGCCGCTACCCCTAGCATTACGACCAAGAGTCCTTGGAATGAAAATACTTTGAAAGACAGAACGCCAAAAGCATTCAAAGCAATAAGAGTGAAGGACATGCCTAGCCAGAGAGGGTATGCGTCTCGTTTCATACAACTCCTATAAATGAAAATGTTTATTACAATCTTCTTATACCAATAAGAAACAGGCGTATTTACTAGATAATAATCTTTGGTGTAAAATACAAGATGGAGATCGTATGGCCGTATCAAATAAATATTTAGAGAAAATCTCGTCTACAGTAGGAAAAAAATCTAGTACTGAAAAAGCCGTTGCTGAAGGTGTGGTAGGAGGATATCTTATGAGTAAGGCTCCTTCTAGGTTAATAGGGTATCATAATCTATATCACGGTACTACTAAAGAGACAGGCGCGAAAATTTTAAAGGAAGGATTTGATCCTTCTAAAGGTGGAACTGGGGCTGCTGCAGCTTCTGGCAGATCGCACTTTAAAACTAACAGCACAAATAGGGTACATTTCACTAGGATAAAACCTATCGCTAAAATGTTTGCTGGATATAGACATGACGCAGCTTTGAATGGTGGTAAAGGAGCGGAACAGCTTCAATCTAGAGATA
>CALMKR010000197.1 GCA_937867625.1 uncultured bacterium
GACGCCGTGGCTTCAGGTCAAGATCGAACTTGAACGTGCCGGCCGTGGGCGTAAGTTCCTTCTCTACAGCGCCAAGCAGGAACCCGATCCGGCCAGTGACTGGCTGCTCGATGTACGTCTTCGCAGCAAGCCGTTCCATGCCGACAATGCGTCCATCTTGTTGGAAGACCTGGGCCTGACCTCACAGCAACTGCGGCAGCATCTGTAGTTGGAGCGACTTTGGTAGCAGGTGCTGCGGTCGAAGTGACAGGAGATGTAGTAGAACCACCTATTTGTCCCAAAGCGACAACCTTCCCACCGCTGCTCGCTGCACCCAGTGGGAAACGACCACGCATATCGGGCAAATTGAATGTTCTCACACCATCGCCACCGTATGTAGTACCAAGAAGCGAATACAGTGCTGCATTTTCGCTGATTGAGAGTTGTTGCCCATGACAGAATCTCCAATCTTGCGGTTCAAAGTTACAAGCCCACAGCTTAATAACACCCATGTAATCTTCCACTTCAGTCTCCTTTTTTGTACGTTACAAAGTGTAAATAGGGAGCTTCATTCTAGGGGGCAAAATCGCCTTGCTAGCACTTTCCGTATTAGGACTTTTACGGATGGATGGCAGGTCTTCTGCCGGCTTCCCCTACCGCGCCACCGCCCCCCGCATCGACTTCGCCACATACGCCAAACACAGAACCACCAGCACGATGCTCACCATCGGCGCTAATCCGACCAAAGCGAATCGCCAGCGCTACTGCCGCTACGCCGAACGCTCAACCGATGGTGGGGGATGAGGTTTAACCATACAATGTATGTATGATACAGTTTGAATGGAATCCAGAAAAAGCCTCCAGCAATGCACAAAAGCACGGTGTTTCGTTTGAAGAGGCAAAATCAGTCTTTTATGATGAATTTGCCATTCAGTTCTTTGACGAAGCACATTCTTCGGATGAAGAACGCTTTCTTTTGCTGGGGATGAGTGCGCAAGCAAAGCTCCTTTTAGTGTGTCATTGTGAGCGGGATTCTGGAAACACAATTCGCATCATTTCGGCACGCAAAGCAACCAAACAAGAAGCCCGTTTTTATGGAAAATAAAAATATGGATAATACCGATAATATGGAAATTGAGTACGACCTTTCCAATATGAAATCTCGTCGTAATCCCTATGCGTCGAAATTAAAGAAACCCGTCACGATGCGTTTATCGGACGATGTAATTTCCTATTTCAAAGGAATGGCGAATCAAGCCGGCATTCCCTATCAAAGCCTCATTAACCTTTATTTGCGTGATTGCGTAACGCAGCAT
>CALMKR010000198.1 GCA_937867625.1 uncultured bacterium
TTCCACTCGGAAACATGGTGAATGATGATGGGGAGTCAGGTTGTTTTCGCATTTTTGCAAAGTCCTGACTCCCCACTTTTTCACCACCACTGGTAAGTCTCTAGCAGGTATTACCCCGCTCATAATACTCTACCCTTATTACCCCTTTTTTTAGGTGGGGGGGTGGGGAGGGGGTAAAGTATTAGAAATTGGCTGGTCGTAATGACCACAAGACTACGTATAAAACGAGTCTTTACTATGGCGTAGCTTTCTACACATAGTATTATACCATTATTTATTCTTCATTTTTTGGGTACCTATCGGCCAAGAAATTTAAAATAGGAACAATTGCATAACCACCAGAATCCCCATTTAATTGTATTCCACCACAACCATCATAAGCGTCAGAACGATAAATCATCATTATCAATCCGTTTAAATGCAAAGCCATGACATAAGCATATTCACCAGCTAATGCTTCTCCATTTAGGAATTCTTCAAATATTGGAGAGGCTTCAAACTTTTTACAATAGAGTAATTGTTCTAGCTTCAACGTATTTAAATGTGTAACATAAATGCTTTCGTCGAACGTAAATTCACCAACAGATTTAAGCGTTAAGATATCATCATTTAATTCCACAAGTTCTTTCATATCAGCCCGTGAAATTCTAAAGTAACTTGCAATTTTTTGTATTACAAGTGCTCTGTATTTTTGGCTTATCTCAAGTTTTGTCACGATACATTTTGTTTGTTTCTTCGATTCTAAGCAAATATTCAATCATACCTTTTTGGCTTTTCACTATAGATTTAAGCGCTTCTTCTAAAGTAAACCAAGCAAACTCAGATATTTCAGGTCGACCATCTGATAGTAATGAAATACAGTTGAATGGAAAATTTACAATCTCCACATTAGCCGAGGCTCTGTAAGCATACACATCTTTGTCGTACTTACTTTTTAAAGGACCTTGAGGCCTTAACGCATAATGAAAGAATGGAGTATTATCCATTTGAATCTCGTATTGGCTAATTATGTTTTTGGGATTATTTGGATCGAGTATCAGTCCGGTTTCTTCATACACCTCCCGCATAGCTGCAGCCTTTATATCTTCACCGGCATCTAATTTACCTTTAGGTATTCCCCAACCTCCGGTGGTTCCTCCGTTTGGATTTACAAGAAGGTATTCGTTGTCCCGGTTGTCCAACAAAATTCCAGCGGATACTACAAGTTTATTTTCTTTCATGAGTCAGACTTTTCCTAGGCATTGAAATAGAAGTTTTTTCCATTGTTTATCTGATATAACACCATCATCCAACAATGTAAACAACATTTCAGATCGGCTTGTTTTACCATATGCTGCAAAGACCTCTTCGACTAAATCTTTTCGTGAGATACCTTTGTTTTCTCTTGTTAAAAAGGCTTGCATACCTTCTATTATTTTATCTGCTTGGCTTTTAGCGTCGCATAGTAAAGAAATAAAAGATTGTGCAAATTCCAAGTTTTCAAACCCGTATAAGTTCATGATGATTCCATTGAACTCAGAAAAAGAGGGGCGTCCATACTTTACAAAAATATCTAAGAGGTTTTTTATGTTAATATCGCTCTTAAAGGCATGAACCATATTGTACCAGTCAGACTTAATCTTCCTAATACGCTGTTCATTGCCGTAGTACACGCAGACGCCTTCTACGTTCTGTTCCGCAGTAACCACACTCATCAAGTCTTCAAGGCTGTCAAATGACCTGTATGCAGGCCTTTTGACATTCAGGAATTTTGCAGTTTCGTCTAGTTCTTTTTGAGTGTGATATGAATAATCAAGATGGCGGATAGTATTTGTAAGATACAAGTCAGGTTCATCATAATCAAGCACGATTCTATTTGACGGAGTAACCCATTCAAATATTAGTGTCATAGCTTCAGAATTGAGCATTGGGTTATCAAATACCAACGGATACTTTACTTTTAATACAGCATCCAACTCTAAACCATTGTCAAGTTTATCAACTAAAGCTTTTCGAGTTCTCGTTATTAACTCTCCCTTGTACTTACTAACGATTAAACAAGAGCCGTCAATCTTCTCCATGAATTTCATCTTTGGATTAAACTT
>CALMKR010000199.1 GCA_937867625.1 uncultured bacterium
TTTTCCAGTGCTATCAACTACCTGTGTTGAACCAGCACCGAAGTATAATCTGCGTGTCATAGTATCACCAGACTTAGAAACCTTGCCTGTTATATTAGAAGCGTTTGTAGCTATACCTGATATGTCTTGATCGCCAGTATTCACGCCAGAGGTGTTAGACAGCTTAGTCTTTTCAGCACTTGTGACGTATTTATTAGTGCCCTCTGCGATGTCATCGGTATCAAGAACTACTGCGCCTGTTTGCGTGTTTACTGAGTCAACTGCACCGCCTATTACGATATCGCCTGAGCCTAGTAATGAGGTCGAGTTTACTGTCTTGATGCTAGTGCCAGATACTAAGGTGTCTTGCTTTACTGCTATTGCACTAGTGAAGTCAGTGTTAGGCACTGAACCTAGCCCTACCTGAGCCTTAGTGACTGAGTGAGGGTTAGAGGTGTTTGAGGTGTGAGCTGTAAGAGTTGTGGTGTCAGCTTTGCCTGATATGTCTACAGGATTTACCCATTGAGTATTGTAGTCAGTACCATTTATCTTAGCGAGTTGCTGTCCAGTAGTACCGCCTGTTGGTACGCCTTGTCCGTTTGTGCCAGCAGCACCAGTAAGACCTGTGTCGCCTTTATCACCTTTTAGCCCTGTTGCACCAGTGTCGCCTTTATCGCCTTTTGCACCATTAGTTCCGTTAGAGCCGGCTGTTCCTTGTACACCCTGTGGGCCTTGAGGCCCTTGTGGGCCTGGAACTGTAGAGTCAGCACCCTTGTCGCCCTTTGGGCCTGTAGTGCCAGTAGCGCCAGGTATTCCCTGCTCGCCTTTATCGCCCTTAGCACCAACACCACCAGTAGTAACATTACTGATAACGCTCTGGTTGTCGGTCATAGTCGTGTTGACTACTAAACCTGCCATCGGCTCGATACTATCGCTAGTGGTTACGATGTTGCTATCTATGTGGTACTGGTCTGCCATTATGCACTCCTGTTCTTGATTGCTCCATAATCTATGCCGATCTGTTGGTCGGGCTGCCAGTTAGCTTGTATTTACCAGTCGCAAGTATGTAAACTTCGTTCGTAACATTCTTTACTTTGATATCGTAATAGCCTGATGCCGGTGTAACCGCAGCTGTATCAGTAGGGTCAATCGTTATCGTGTATTTGCCCTCGGCTGTTCCGTCAGTGATAGTTTTCTGGATAATAGCGGTTGTATCAGCTGCATCACTATCGTATCTTGCCGCTTTGGCAGTGAAGTAGACCGTTGAGCCAATTAAGCTTGTAGGCGTGTTGTCTATGCTATATGAGCCAGTTAGTACAAAGGTAGTACCTCTGGTGATAGTCAGTGTGTTGTCTGGGTCTTTGCAGTTGCTCATTATTCGCACCTTTCTTGGTATATATCTGCTCTAGTAGTTGACCAGCTGTCTACAGTTTGTCCACCGAAGCCGAGTAGCTTCAATTCTGACTTTTTAAAGTAGAGGTCGCCACCAGGGTTTACGAACTTAAAGTTTTCACTGTATGGCCCAGCCGTTTGCCCGTATGTTTCTACAGGCGGTACGTCTATCGGTGATGTCATAGCGCGTTTAACAGACTCTAGCACTGTATTCTTGACTGCGCTGCCGTATAGCGTGTCATCTGTCACTTTATCATCGAGATCAGCAGGTCGGTACATCAGCCGTAATCTGTCGCTGGCCGTATCTAGCAATGCAGTCGCTCTGGTCACTTCTTCCGAGGTTAATGGCCGCCAGTAGGCTGCCAGTTCAGTTGTGGTTGCAAAAGCTGCCATTACACTTCTCCTGTCATAAAGTTATTAGTACTAGCCTTGTCGCGTATCGCTTTTAGGCTCTCGGCTTCGCGTACACCCATACCTAGCATCTGATATATCTGTACACTGCCTGCAAGCTCTGGCATCGCCTGTATAAGCTTGTAAACGGCATCGCCAGCAGCGCCAACATCAACCTGAAAGATTGGCCGCCATGCTGCTTTAATGTTTTCGAGGTCTTCCGGCACTTTATCCGACTTGTTAAGCGTTAATCTTATTGATATCGCTATCTGTTTAATCTGTTCGCCCATTTCATCTTGTGAAGCTCTAGCCTCTAGTAATAAGTCATCGCTCATAGCAGATAAGCTCTCGGCGCTCGTAGGGTTTGCTGTTTCATAGCCGAGGTTGCGAAGCGTTAATGCTGTTTCTGCGCAGAAGTCACGTGCTAGACCCTTTTTGTTGTCCTCGAACTGGTTAATAGACATCTGCGCTAGTTGTCCGATTTCAGGCTTATCGCCGTCATCATCTTTACTAAATACCCATGCTTTGCCGATAGTAGAATCAAGTTTGTTCTTTTGTTCTTGCGTAAAGTCCTGCTCAGTGCCTAGTACGTAGCGTTGTGGTGTTGAATAGAACTCGCCAGCTATCTCGTAACGCCGTTTAACGCGTGCTACTTCCTGAACGATACGACGAACCGTTTTTGTAATACGTGAACGTCCTAGAGGCTGTGAAGCGGTCGCACCGTGTGTCAGCGCGTGTAGCATTGTTCGGCCAGTAGGGTTCTTGGTGATACTATCAATCTTCTTGTTCTTGTATATGGTGGTTGCCTCTGGTGTAAATACAACGTAATCTTTCGGCTCTGATACGCTGCTCTGCGCTAAAGCATCATCGCCAGTCCATGATAGAACTGCTAGACCGTAGCTCAGTAGGCCAGTATTGTCATCGATAACGCCAGTCGCTTCACTTGCCGTGAATGGTATAAGTGCCACGCCGTTTGGTGTCTCAGATATCGCAACAAAAGACACCCCAGCTATGTGAGCATCTTTTTTAGCTTTATTGAGTACACGTTTAGCGTTGATCTCATCGAATAGCTCGTTGATACGGAATGTATCATTTGCGAAGCCATCAAACACTACCCTGTCAGATAGCGTGTTGACTGCACGACTAGCCCAGCCGATACCTGGTTTACTGTTCATCATCTTCACCGGCACTGATATACCGAAGTCCACATAACTATTTTCGGCGTTGTAGTACTGATACTTAATACGAACATTCACGCTCTTTTTGCGTAGTCTATCTAGTAGGAAGTCAACTTGTTTTTTATGCTCGGTGTCTAGGTTCATGGTTGTCCTTTTTGTAGCCAGTATTTACCGTTACCGTAGACGTTCTTGTTTAATATTATTATAGCATGTCATTTTTTCGGCTTCTTGTAGTTATCGAGTAAGCCGTTGCGTGTTTTATAGCCTGATGTGAAAATTTTGCAATCGCAACTTGCGTGACGATCAAAAGCATCTGGACCGGGGTCGGTATACTTGCCAGCCTTACCGCGACACCATGCACAAGTAATTGCACCAATAGTAGACCGTTCCATTGTCGGTGATTCGCCAGCCTCTAGGGCTATCTTGAATGTATCGCTTTGTGCTTTAGCTGCGGTGTCAACTAAGTAGCTGCTAATGATTGCGTCAATCTCTGTACCGTTGGATATGCTATCGCTTGCTACTTTAGCCATGCCGTAATGCCGATTATCAAGCCCGGCGCCTTTGGTGTACTCAATATTCATATCAAAGGCGTTCATGTCGTAGGTTTTAGCGTATACAGCACTGCCAAACTCTTGGAATAGTATCTCTTGGTGGCGACGGAGTACATCTGGTGCGATTACAGGGATG
>CALMKR010000200.1 GCA_937867625.1 uncultured bacterium
AGAACAATTTAACTAGATCATTAACAAAGCCAATAGTAACTGGCATTGCAATGGTGTGGTCGTCTGGAAAATCTTCCCAAATTATACCAAAGTCTGCTGTAGAAATTTTCATATGTTCAATTTGATCTACGAAGGCTCGCACGTTTGTCAACTTTGTTTTCATTACATTCCTTAAAATAAGATGCCCCTAACAAGCGCCAGAAAGGAGGAAAGAACACTTGTATAACCACGGTAACTCGTGTGACACGTAAGCTAATCAGGCTCAGTGGTGGGGACTATGGTGGCGCAAGGAGGTTGGATTCGAACCAACGATCATGGTTTTGGAGACCATTGCTTTAGACCAGACTAAGCTACACCCGCAATTCAATTAGAAGGGCATCTTTGGTTCCAAGGGAACCTTGTTAACTGGAGCCTTAGGATCGCCCTTAGCCTCTTCTGCCACAGCAGGAGCACCATCTAGAGCCTTCCAGTTGCTCGGAAGTGGAAACGCCTGATAACCATCTTCGTCTCGCTCAGCCGGCTCATATGGAACGTGCTTGTGGACGATTACAGTTTCAAGTCGATGACCCTTACCCATCTTGCTGTCGTAGGTAGAGAAGATTACCTCTACATTACTACCGTTACCAATCAGCTTGTCGAATGGGAGATTGTCTTTGTCAAGTACCAGTGGTTTACCGCCACCAAACTCACTACCATCTTTGCCAACCTTTGGTGCTGCCGTCCGGCGAAATGTAACATACTCTGCACCTGTGTCAGTCTTCTTTGGACGAATACGAACACCACTGTCTTTGATGGTATTCCAGTCTTTGGGTGCGTCAGGGACAACACCAATCTTATAGCTTTCGACACCTTGGTAATCATCTGGCTTAATAAGATGTGTGTAGTATGAATCACCACGTACTGAGAAATATTTAGTTGCCATTAATGTGTATCCTCTATCAATGCGTATCTCGCCAGTTGAGACCAATCGAACCTGAACCTGCTAGTGGGCATTTAATTCCCAGTTCATAGCCAGCTCTTTCGATAGCCCATATTTGAGTTGCTTTTACGTATTCTGCGTATCGTGCTTCTGTTTCAGTCTGCCATTCATCATGTACAAAGTCTACTAGCTTAAATGGAACTCCTTCTTTCGTTAACTTATTGTACCATAAGCGCATGGCCCACTTCATAATTACTACTTCGCCATTCTGTAGATAACCGGCGAGCATCTTGTGGGCACTGTCGCATATTACTTTACGACCATCAAAGCCAATGAAGTAACTTCTTTTGACATCTGCTGGTATTATTTCTTCCCTGACTTTTTTGAGGCCGGGATAACCGTCGAGGAAGTTCTGTCTCGCGACGACCGCTTCTCCGACAGAGCATTCAAGGACTTTCGCTGTCTTCGGTGCAGAAGCTCCAAGTACCCAAGAATAGATGAAGGTCTTGGCGGCATCTCTCGATTTACATATGTGAGTACCGAGTTTACTACGGTTGAGAGAATGGACATCAGTTCCTTTTTCCTTTTCTCCTGATACTAGAGCTTTAGTGAACCCCTCGTCTTCCATGTAGTGGGCAAGGACACGAAGTTGTATACCCTCTGCATCGACACCTACAAGAACCTTACCTCCCCGTGCGCGCCACAGACTACGCATGTCAGCCCCATAGAGGGACGTTGCCCGAGGTATGTTCCCTTGATTTGGGGCAACGTGACTACAACGGTGGGTCCAAGTCCCGATATGATTAATTGTTCCGTGTATTGATTTGGTATCTCCATTATAGCTGTCACGCCACTCCCTGAGTGTAGTGAGCCTACGGAAAAGGGTGATATAGAGGACGAGGTTCTTGAAGGATTCAGGAGCATCGTCGGGAAGAGTGCTAAGATTGTCTTCGGATATGGTCCACCCATAACGTAGTTGCTCGTCTGAAACGCTTCCATCCCTTTCTGCTTTAATGTGGCCTTTAGTTTTTTCAAACGGTTTCCAGCCTGCGGCCCAAAGTCTGTCGATACATTGCTTTGTGCTCGCTGGATTAAACCGCTCAAAGTCGATTCGAGTGAAAGGCCATATATCGTATCCCAGAAGTTCGGGGTCTCCTTCAAGCCATCGGAAGTCTTTGCTATTGAGTTTTCCTTTTTGCGTAAGGACTGGTTGTATCGTGCGTATTGCTGTTGCTGTTGGAGGAAAGTCTCGTTGGAGCGCATCGTAGAGAGTGGAAACCCGTACATCAATGTCTCGATATAGTTGTTCAAGCCCCTCAATATCGAAGCCAAAACCTTCCGTACGGGCTTTGCCAAGTACGTCTGCAGTAAAATGTTCAAGATCAATTGCGTCTTTCCAAACTGGGTCGTTAATGTATTTCTCAAATAAGAAGTATAGTCGTTCAGTAATCTCGACATCTCGAATACAGTATGTAATCATTTCATCAGAGAGATGGGAGAAGTCACTGAACTTAATCTTGTGGTAGCCTAACCGCTCACCCCAATCTTCCAGAGAATGAGTACGATATGTATAGGAATTGAACAAACGGCTGCAGACCAAAGTATCAAGAGTACTCGTGTTTGTAAGTCGTTTTTGTAAGATACGCTCCAAGACGGGAAGATCAAAACCAAGGAAGTTATGACCCACAAAAACAACGTTATCACTCCCAAGATATCGAATAAATTCATCTTGATTTTCCTTGATGTGGAGATTCTTCCAGACCTTCGGCTTTTGGTACTTCTCTTTTGTAACGCATACCCATATCTTCTCTGGGTTTACCAGTCTCTCTGTTTCTATGTCGCAGAAGATTAGTCTCATTTATCACCATTCTGCCCACCCCGGATAGAATACCTCTAGCCCTGTCAGTGGGTCGAAAGCAGGGGTATCGTCAACTTTTGGGCACAGTCCTATATAACCACTTGGAAATACTACTACACAAGAACCACTAGTAATTCTCTCGCCTTCTCTATCCACTATATGACCATCATCCACGAATTTAACAAACTTTGATTGGTCATCATAACCATAATCAATTTTCATTTTATCCTATACCTCATAGTATCACGGTTTTTCATCTTTGTCAATGGGCTCTATTTTGTAAATGCTGTTCAAGGTATAAGCTAGACCATTTTCCACTCGGTCAACCAGACTAGTTCGAATATGAGAACCATCTGGCCAACGCTTATGAACGTCACCGTAGATGTCCCCAGTAAATACTGAATGCTTCCCAATACGATAAATTAAGGCATTCTTAAGTGTTGCTGTGATTTCAGGTTCAGACATTTAATTCTCCTATAGAGTTTTGATGTTTATTGGTGTGTAGTCTATTGCCTCAACTGAGACATTTTTATAAGGGCCTTTTGGGCTGGCATTCTGGTGTATGTGACCGTGCACATTTACTGCTGTAAATTTACCAAATTGTAGAGTGCTCTCGTGAACTGGTGCGTGTGTAAGTAACAATCCAAATTCTTTAAAGGCCCGCCACATTAATATTTTTTCAAAGTGTTTCAGTAGCAATTGATCTTTACCGTTGTCGTGATTACCAAGAATAAGGCGTTTATGTCCATTTAGAGCAGACAACACCTGATCTATTTGGTCACGACTTTTACCGCCCATATGGACATCACCTAAATGATACACTTTATCTTGTGGAGTTACCACACTATT
>CALMKR010000201.1 GCA_937867625.1 uncultured bacterium
AGACTATATCATCACCCATTACTGGGGCTAGGCGCTTCCACTCACTTGAGTGTACTCCCCGAAGGGATAGTCGTTGAACGTTCATATTTCTATGCTTCGCTGCTGATTGTCCTCCGTTTAAAGGGTGGGAGTTTCCAGCAATTCACCTAGTTTTACAACCTCTAAGTTAAAGGTTACAGAATTGGAAAGGTTTTAGGGAGATTTCACAACAAGGATTTGTTCCTAAGTCAATGTTGTTAGTGAAATAAATTCCTGGTTCTCCTGAACCACTTAATTTAATACGATGCCATAGATCTAAGAATTCACTTTCCTTAATTCTATGCCTATCGATTACAGCACTATTATTTGCACGCCCACGTTGCTCGTTTAACTCCCACCAATTACCATATTTACAAGTAATCATCTCTTCGTCATCGAATGAGAATAGGGATATTAATGCGGCACGTCGGATTCCACCCGCCAATACAGCATTGGCAATGTGGCATACAATATCATGTACTTGTAAGCTTGATAGTTTTACACCTTCTTGAGCCTGAGACAGAATAGACTCAATGTGTGTTAAAGCCAATCGTAGTGGCTCAGGGCCTGGGGCCTTACCTCCTGCGGTTACTAGCAAATTGCCTTTAGGTCTAATGTCAGAGTAGTCGAAAACGGGAAGCCAGTTTTGTAATCCAAAATAGCTCTTCATTAAGACTTTGACAGCGTCAGCCCAACCTTCTATACTATCAGTAACTAAGTACCTACGGGTCTTTAGCGGTTTTCTGATTTCAGGTAGTTTGGCAACGTGATGAAACTGTACAGAGTATCCTACTCCAGTACCTCCCAGCAAGAGGAACATGGTTTCGGAAAATGCCCTGTAGTCATCAATAGGCAAGTAAGCGCAGTTATAGACTCTAGATGGGGTTCTCGCAATTGCTGGTCCAGCAAATTGTAAGGCACGCATAGAAGGAAGTACCTTTTTATTCAGTACCAGCTCCATGCTTTTTTCGATAAGTTCCTGCGCGTGAGGATACTTACTAACCATCATTTGTTTGTAGCGATCACATATTTGTGACCAACTTTCACGTCTACTAAGTTCCGGGACAAACTTAGCATACTTGGAGAATACAATAATCTCGGATAAAATTTCGTTTTCTAATGTAGCATTTTTCATAGGGACGAACTATGCTACAAATCCTAGACCATTAACCCATCTTTGAGTCTAATTTTCGAGTATTCTTTCTTTTTCTTTTTCTATTATCTTTGTGTAGGATATAGGCTTAACATCAGCCATATACCTTGAACTGTTCCTGTCCTTAACGAACCTATTTGCATAACATAAACGCACATTTTTAGGAACACAGAACCCAGCACCACAGCAACATCTCAGTAATAAATCATCGGTAGTAAGACCTACGTCAAACAACACTTCTTTACATCTAACACATTGGTGTATAGCATTTACGATGTATAAATTACCTACAACAAGCCTAGGTTCTGTATTCTTCTCAGGGCCTCTTATACATCTTACAGTATCTCCTGGGTTGATTGTTTCGTTATTCTCCATAGAATTTCCAATTTATTCCTATTAAGTAATCTGTTTCATTGGCGTACACTTCATAAGCTGTGTAACGCTCACCGCGTTCATCAGTCAGTGGTATTGGAAGGACTGATTCCACAGTAAGATAAGGTAATTTACTTATTCTAGCTGCTTCATTCGGTTCCATTCCTGAATAGTCTGTGATCTGAATCTTATCGCCTGGTTTGGGTATTTTAATCTTTGCCATAATGTTTTAGCACCCTCCCAATGTATGGGTAGGGTCACATGGTTAGGGGACTCATTGCTGCGCTAGTCAGTTTATAACCCTTTGGAAGTCATTTTTCAACCACTTGCTGAGAACTCATTCGTGTTGTGGTGGCAGAGTCTAGTTAACTTATTCCATCTTTTCAACCTCTTAGATTCCTTACTCAAGGGAACAACACGTCGCACATTACTGTACGTATTTTATAGGAATCAATGTTTAACCTTTCTTTAATTATCCGCGTTCTATTTTAGCTTTAAGAAACTCAGACAGCTTACAGGATAACATTATATTAGTACCAGCGGCTTCGTCTGTTGTCTCTTCGCTAAATAAACTTACGTTACCGTAACCATCATCAAATCCGTTTCTTTTAGCGAACTTGAGTAGGTCATTTAAGGCCCAAATTACTTCTGCAGGAGGACCGCCTCCCCAATAACTTAAGAATCCGTCTAGTAGTTCCATAGCTTTATTGGTTTATGGTTAGAGAGGGACCTCGCCCTCTCTAACACCTTGATATGTTTCAGTTTCTATCGTAGGCTTCCAATAAACCTCATCTTCATCTGTGAGTTCAACGTCTAAACGTTTCTCCCAATGTTGTCTTAGACCTTTGTCTCTAGTTAATACCTTTTCATTATTACCACCTTTTATACTCGTTGCTAAGATTTCGGATTTGGCACTTTCGCTCATTCGCGAATATTTACCATCCATAAACTTTAAATAGTCATCGTGAAACACTGCTGGTATTTTAAGTACCATCATTATTTCGAAGTCATTTACTTTATAATCAGCAACATAGGAATCAAATCCACGAATGGATGTGATTAATCTAGTTGCTTGTGTAGAATCCTTTAATAGCAAAAACACATGTCCTGGTTCATTATAATCACGCATAGTACCGTCAGCCAAATAGGCTTCGATAGCATGCGGTTCATAAAAGGCATATGGCTTACCAAATAAAGGTACTAAAAAATTGAACGTTAAGGATTTCGATTTATTTGACATAACCCAATGGATTCGTAATACTCTTGTGGATAGTCCCAAACGTCATTAGACATGTGCCAACTAACACGGTCTAACATTCTCTTGTATTTTACCCTTCCGTTTTCTATCTGGTCAGCATCTATCTTAAACACAGCACAATCAGTAGTATGAGTTGTATACGTTGTTTGTACTGCTACTATATAGGTGTCGACTGAGTATTCTGGATAGACGGAGGCAAGTAAATCATTGTAAAATGCCATTTGACGATCATACTCATACTTTAGGTATGAGTCTTGGAACAAGTATACGGAATTTGAAGTTGTCTTTAGGTCGACTAGTATTATTTTCCTTTTACCGTGGTCGATGATTACCCTATCAAGTAATCCTATCGAAGGTAGAACGCTGTATTTTCCCGTCATATCAGCTTCTAAAACCATCTCTGATTCTATCTGGATGTCATCTGAAGTGTCTATACCATTGCCCAGTATCAATTGCGAAGCAAGCTTATGGCTTGATATAGCCGTATGACAAGCATTTATTATGTCCATATCCTGCCGAGATACAGTTAACACACCATGCGTTGCCTTTAAGGCGTCTTTGTAGGCGTCATACTTAGGGTCTTTATACCCATCCATTACAGCCTTTAAGCTAATCTTAAAGCCTACTTTGTCTGCAATCGCTTGATACAGTTCTTCTGGTAAGTCATCTTCTGTTGGTAATAGTTCTAGTTTGGCTAGGTGAACCGATTTTATAAAAGTTCCCATTAAGCCTCCTACAGTTTTGAAATCTGCAATAACATACTCATCTTGAAATCTGTCAGGTTCAAGTAAGTAACAATGCAATGCTGACCCTAAGTCAAGGCTTTTAGAGCTAGTCTTAGCTAGTTCTCTATTCCACATTAACTTAAATACTCTTGGGCCTAATTTAATCCAATCTAGACTGGAATTACTAATCTTCCTAGGTGTTGTCCCTATGCTCATACTTTTTTATTTCGATAACTAACTTAGTCTCGGTAGATTCAGTATATGTGGAGCGTACTTCTCTTACGAAATGGACACTATCATCTGGAATTTTAGGTGGATATGTGTCATAGTCCCATTCTTTGTTAATATTACCAGTTGAAATCGTGGTATTCACTACAGGCTTTTGACGTACGTGGCCTGCTAAACAGTCAAGGAAAGCTTTTCTGTAAAATATATCTAAATTATCTAAGTCTAAATCACCTAATGGCCCATAGAAATTGAAAGTAATGCTTATGGGGAAGTCTGATAACACGCCTAAGTTACGTATATACGTATCATAGAACCACAGCTTGATCTCTTTAAGGATCTTAGCGCGTACGTGTGGATTCAAACTTGCCCATAAGTCATTACCTGCAATCTTATGGTACTTTGGGGTACCACTAGTTTTAGACACCTTACCGGCTTTTGTATACTTTACTCTTCTCTTCTTTGAAAGCATTACCTGCGTTATATAATCAGGTATCGAAATTACTATATCACTCATATACAAATATCAGCAAAGATGTTGCCGTTAATAGTCAGTACCTTTGATTGGCACCTTAAATCCTTTAGAATCAAAAAGCAAGAATTGCTTATTCTTCTGATAGGACTCCATTATGGCTTGTGTACCACTTGGGTGGAATTCACCAAGGCCAACAAAATAAGTACTTTTAACATAAGAGCTTATAGTATCCTGCATGTCAGTCAACACTACAGAAGGCCTATTCTCTCTTCTAATGCTATTTAACACAGAACTAAAGGAGGTACCACCTCCCCAATGTGCTTTGTACAAATCCATGCTAGTCTTAATGTGCCGTACAGTGTTATCAAACAAGAACATCTTTTTAACCAAACCTAAGGCATTAAGTCTGATAGTCAAGTATATACCAAGTTGGTAACGAGTACGAGATCCACCTCCAGATAGGCGTATTCCATCGGACATAGAACCAGATGCGTCTAGATATATGTCGAACTTAAAGCTGCTTTTTATCGCGTCTACAACCATATCTTCTAACCCAGTGTATCTGAGTATAGGTAACAGTTGTTCAAGTTCTTGTATATCATGTACTTCATCCGCTTCTAAGAACGGCTCTTCGTAAATGTCGCTATTGGCATTAAAGTAAGAAACAATATTCTTCTCGCAGCCTTTAACGAATTTAGACAATGCGGCAGGGTTAATAGAGAATTCTTTAGCAAAAGCTTTCAGCGTGTCTATATCCTTAAGGAGCTCGCGGCTCTCTAAGTTTTTAGCTGCTTCTTTACCGAACATCTCCTCGGCAGCGGCTTTTACTTTAGAAAGGTCTTCTGTGGATTCAGCTGCCACTTTCTCAACCATCTTCTCTAGTTGCCCATCTTGCCCATCACCCATTTGCTGGCACATTTGCTTCATTTTCTCTCTCCCTTCTTTAGTGTCAGGATCGATGCCTTGTTCTTTTGCTTTTTGGTAAATTAAGCGTAGTAAGTTATGTACTATTGTCTTAGTCACTATCGTACTATAAAGCTCATTGCTTCTAGTTATAGGCTTCAAATAGTAACTGGACAGTTTGTCTAGTAACTTTGCTTTCCAGGCGAGCTCAGGCTTGTCTAGATTAATCAGCGCCATACCATCAGGTGTATAGTAATAAGACTTGTATATGTCTTCTACAACATCTTTTGGTACGATGCCCTGCTCATAAAGAGACGAGATATGCCCCTCACCCGACTTTGTAATCTCGCTTCTTATAGATTCATGCAAAGTACTAGCTTCCCAATACGATAATTCAGGATCAACGATATTTGTTTTCTCCCGAGTATATGTGTATTTAGAAGCCCCTCTAAAGAAGGTGGACGAACCATAAAAGTCATCATCCGACCACCTTCCCTTTGAGGATTTACCGCTGTTCCCGCTGTAATACGGATCGTGGTAACCGTAGCTCATTAAGCGTTAGACCCCTCTTCGCCTGGAATAGTTAATTCTATTTCCAGAAATGCATTAGAACGCAGCTTATCAGCAAGTTCTCTTACCAGAGCCTCCTGAGTTTCTTTGTCAATGATATTCTTAGCGAGAAGGCTTTTGATTGTTTGTTTACAAGCTTCGTATTCACGTTCAACAACAGATACGTCTGCGATAGATGCAAACTTCTCAATTTGCTGTCTTACTGCAATCAGATCTTTAGGCTCGATTTCAGCAGACAATGCTTTCGCGACATTAACTCCGGCAAGCATACCACATACTTTGGTAAAGGCACTTGCTTGACCCAACGAGTACACAATCTGCACAGCACGTACAAGATTAGGAACGAAGGTCATAGTTCTGTCAGACACATGTTGGTGCGTGTGATTGATGAACTTTTCAAGCATTTTGGAATCGACAGAGATTTTGTCGATATCTGCTTGATCTGGTACAACAACGTGTACTTTATTCAAAGCTTGTGTGTCAGTGTGCAGAGAAGG